>NZ_JBLTJC010000318.1:0-12136 GCF_048158785.1 Streptomyces colwelliae
TGTCTGTCTCGTTCACCCTCCCGGCCCTCCCCAGCGGCCTCTCGGGCGACGGACTGAACGTCCTCAGCAATGCCCGCTCCAACGGCTTCACCCCGGACGTCGTCAACCTGATGACCATGGACTACGGCTCCTCGGGCACCGACATGGGCAACGCCGCCAACACGGCCGTGGACGCCGCGGCGAGCCAGGTCGCGAGCGCGTTCGGCATCTCCACGTCCGCCGCGTACGCCAAGCTCGGCAACACCCCGATGATCGGCCAGAACGACAGCGCGGGCGAGATCTTCACCCTCGACAACGCCCGCAGCGTCGAGGCCTTCGACGCCTCGCGGGGGATCGCGCTGGTGTCGTACTGGTCGCAGAACCGCGACAACGGCGGCTGCCCCGGCTCGACTTCGGCCTCCGGAACGTGCAGCGGCGTCAGCCAGAACACCGGTGACTTCGCCCGGATCTTCCAGCCGTTCACCTCCGGCGGCAGCAGCGGTGGCGGGGGCACCGGCTCAACTGTGCAGGCGCTGCCCGGCACTTGGGCCCAGTGCGCGAGCGAGAACGGCACCTGCGCCGTCAGCGGGACGACGGCCGTGGCCTACGGCGCGAGCGGCAGGTTCAACTACGCGACGGAGACCGGCTCCACGCCCTGCACCAACGCCGTCTTCGGCGACCCGGTCTCCGGCACCGCCAAGTCCTGCTACGGCCAGAGCGCCCCACCCGCGACCAACGTCTGGACCTCCTGCGCCGCCGAGGGCAGCACGTGCGCCTTCTCCGGCGTGATGACGGTGGCCTACGGCGCCGGCAGTTCCTTCAACTACGCGACCCTGCCCGGCGGTACGGCGTGCACCAACGCCGTGTTCGGCGACCCGGCCTCCGGCACCGCCAAGTCCTGCTACCTGATCGGCGCCCCGCCGTCCTTCGCCACCTGGACCAACTGCGCGGCGGAAGACGGCACTTGCACCTTCTCCGGCACCCACGAGGTGGCGTACGGCGCGGCCGGACGGTACGTGTACCGGTCGGTCTCCGGGTCCACCGGGTGCGGCAACGCGGTCTTCGGCGACCCCGTGTCCGGTACCGCGAAGTCCTGCTACGTGCAGTGATGCTCTTCTCCCGAGGAAGGCCGGACGATGTTCAGACCGAAGTTCACCTCAAGGAGGATGCGCACCACCGGACGCTGGTCGCGCACCAGGCGACTGGTCTGGCTGGCGACGCTGGCCCCGATGGTCGCCCTGCTCTACGGCACCACGACCGCCCAGCCCGCGACGGCCGCCGCCCCCGGAGCCCCCTCCGGCTGGTCCACCGTCTTCACCGACGACTTCAACGGCCCGGCGGGATCGGCTCCTTCGTCGGCCAACTGGAAGTTCGACACCGGGCCGGGTGCCGGTTTTGGGACCGGTGAGATCGAGACGATGACCGACTCCACCGCCAACACCCACCTCGACGGCAACGGCAACCTGGACATCACCGCGCTGGGCTCCGGCAGTTCGTGGACCTCGGGCAGGATCCAGACCCCGACCGCGAACGTGGGCGCACCGGCGGGCGGCCGGCTGGAGGTCACCGCGTCCATCCAACAGCCAAGCCCCGCAAGCGGGTTGGGCTACTGGCCCGCGTTCTGGATGCTGGGCCCCGGCCAGTGGCCGGAGAACGGCGAGATCGACGTCATGGAGGACGTCAACGCCCTCTCCGACGTGGCCGGCACCATCCACTGCGGCACCTCCCCGGGCGGCTCCTGCAACGAGGGCACCGGTATCAGCAGCGGCCTGCGCGCCTGCTCCGGCTGCCAGAGCGGCTTCCACACCTACTCGATGATCCTCGACCGCACCGACACATCGGCGGAGACGATCACGTTCTACCTGGACGGCAACGCCTACTACTCGGTCTCCGAGGCCCAAGTAGGCACAGCCACTTGGCAGGCGGCCTTCGACCACAACCAGTCGATCATCCTGGACCTGGCGATGGGCGGCACGTTCCCCGACGCGGCCTGCGGCTGCACGACTCCGACGTCCTCGACATCGTCGGGCGGCACACTGAGCGTCGACTACGTGGCGGCGTACACCACGACGGGAAGCGCCACCGGCTCCACCACCCAAGCCCTGCCCGGCAGTTGGACCCAGTGCGCGAGCGAGAACGGCACCTGCGCGCTCAACGGCACCTCGGCGGTGGCCTTCGGCGCGAGCGGCCGCTTCACCTACACGACGGCCACCGGCTCAACTCCCTGCACCACAGGCGTCTTCGGCGACCCGACGTCCGGAGTGGTGAAGTCCTGCTACGCCGAGGCGGCACCCCCGGCAACGAACATCTGGTCCGCCTGCGCGTCCGAGAACAACACATGCGCCTTCTCCGGCGTGATGACGGTCGCGTACGGCGCCGCCGGTTCGTACCGCTACGCCACGCTGCCGGGCGGCACCCCCTGCACCAACGCGGTCTTCGGCGACCCGGTCTCCGGCACGGCGAAGTCCTGCCACGTCGTATCGCCACCGCCGACATTCGCGACCTGGACGACCTGCGCGGCGGAGAACGGCACCTGCTCCTTCTCCGGCACCCACGAGGTGGCGTACGGGGCCAACGGCCAGTACTTCTACGGCAGTTTCACGGGCGGCACCCCGTGCACCAACACCGTCTTCGGTGACCCGGCATCAGGAACGGCGAAGATCTGTTACTACCAGTAACAATGCGCAGGTGGGAGGCCCGCCGTTACTCACTTTCGGGTGACGCTCCCGACGGGCCCGGGGTGGCGCGCCCTGGCGATCGCGGAGGTCGGCCCAGTGCCCACAAGGCTCGTCGGCTTACCAGGGCGTCAACCTGGTGCATCAAGCGCATAAATGGACGGTACAGGCGACAGTCACGGAAATACGACCGACTCGTAACGTGATTCACGTATCGCTCATATCGCGTCCGTCCGGTGGAGAAGGTGTGGGTGTGCGGCCAACAGGCCGCCACCCGCACACCGCACAGCCCGGGATCCGGCCGTAGCCGTATCCAGGGAGGTGCCCGCACCATGCTGGGGGAACCCGTGACCTCTTCACCTTCCGTGTCCGTCCGCCGTCTGGCCGCAGCCGCTCTGGCTGCCGGCGCTCTCGTCGGCGCGGCGGCACTGCCGGCGACCGCGGCCGACCACGCGGCCCGGCCGAGCGTGGAGATCAGCCGCGTGCAGTACGACTCTCCGGGACCGGAGGACCGCTCCGCCCGTTCGCTGAACAACGAGTGGGTGGAGATCACCAACCACGACCGCCGCAGCGTCAACCTCGACGGCTGGAAGCTGTCGAACAAGGACGGCCAGACCTACACCTTCCGCCACTACCGCCTGGACGGCCACGCGACCGTCCGCATCCACACCGGGGTGGGCCGCGACACCAGCCGCGACCTCTACCAGGACCGCCACAACTACACCTGGGACAACCGCTCCGACACCGCCACCCTCCGCAACGACCACCGCCGCCTCGTGGACGACAAGTCCTGGGGCAACCACGGCGGCCACGGCGGCGGCGGTCACGGTGGCGGGGGCCACCGCTGATCACCTGCACCACGACGTCATGACGCCATGACCCCGTGACGCCATGAGGTGACGTAAGACCTGCGGCGCGCTTCCCCATCCAGGGGCGGCGCGCCGTTTGCCATTCGTCGGCGGGGCGAGAGGGGCTGGAGAACCTTGTCCTACGTCGCAGACATCGGGCGGCCGGCAATGTCGTATCGAGCTGGCCAAGACGCGACCGGCGGCGGGCAAGGCGTGGACGGACTCCGGGGAGGCGCACGACCGGCGGGGCCCGAAGCAGCGTGCGGAGGGTGAGGTGCGCATCGTGTCTATCCCGCCTCCGCTGGTGCGCCTGCTCCGTGAGCATCTGAAGGAGTTCGGCACCGCCAAGGACGGCCGGCTCTTCGTCAGTGAGCGGGGCAACGTCGTAGCGGCCTCGTCGTACTCGCGCGTGTGGAAGCAGACGCGAGAGCTGGCATTCCTGCCCGAACAGGTCTCGTCGGTGCTCGCCTTCCGGCCGTACGACCTGCGGCACGCCGGCGTGTCCCAGTGGCTCAACTCCGGTGTGCCCGCACCGGAAGTGGCGGCACGCGCCGGCCACTCGGTCGACGTGCTGCTCAAGATCTACGCCAAGTGCGTCGACGGCCAGGAGCAGGAGATGAACGAGCGCATCATGCAGTGCCTGGGGGAGGTGGATGGCCTCACTGACTGACACAACCGCAAGACCGACGGACCGGAGCCCCGGGCTGCCTAGCCCGGGGCTCCGGTCCGTCTGCGTGTATGTGGACGATCGCGCGTGATCAGTGGCTGGTTAAGCTCCCCGCCATGGCGAACGATCTCGGCTTCACATGCTCATGCTGCGGGGAGCACCACGCGGAGCTTCCGATGAGCTACTCCACCATGGCTCCTGACGTCTGGGACCAGAACTTCGCAGACGATCCCGACAGCATGTTGTCCTCCGACCAGTGCGTCATCAAGGGTCAGCATTGCTTCATCAAGGGCCTGATCGAGATACCGGTGATCGGCAGCGAAGACCCCTTCTCCTGGGGCGTCTGGGTCTCCTTGAGCCGGGACAACTTCGCCCGAGCCCTGGACATGTGGAACACTCCCGGTCGCGAAGCTGAGAAGCCGTACTTCGGCTGGTTGACCACTGAGTTGAGCCTTTACTCGCCCAGCACGCTCAACCTGAAGACGAACGCACACACCCGTCCACTCGGCCGGCGTCCCTTCGTCGAGCTGGAACCCACCGATCATCCCCTCGCCGTCGAGCAGCGCACTGGCATCACCCAGGACCGTGTACGTGAGATCGCTGAGGCCGTCCTCCACCCCAACGGCGACAACGTCTGATCTGACTCACACGACCGGCGGACGGTTGGTCTACAGGGGTATGTTGAAGGCACGCCGAACACGCGCTGACCTGCCGCGAAGCCCCTCAAGATCAACACGCTATTACAACGTGATCACTGGCAAACGGCTGCTTTCGGCGGCAGTCGTCTGCATAAACGCGAAGACCCCGTCTTCAGCTAAAGCGCTGATCGCGGGGTCTTTGGGCACCTTATAAGGGGTGCCCCCGGCAGGATTCGAACCTGCGCACACGGCTCCGGAGCCCAGGTGAGACCGTGACTCTTTTTGGTGTCTGACCTGCGAGGGAGTGGCATCTGTGGGGCCCGCTGAGCAAGGTCATCACGCCCCTATCACATGGGCGACCTGTTGAGCGGCAGGGTGGCGCCGTATGGTCGAAGGCATGATCTCGGGCAGCGGCGGGGACCAGGACGGCGGCACGGAGTTCACGGAGGAGGGTCTCGGGGCTGTCCTGCGCGAGGCGTGCGCGACAGCCCAACTCGACCCGGACGGCGCTGAGTTGCTGCGGCTCGGCTCCAACGCCGTGTACCGCTTATCGAAGTCACCGATCATCATTCGCGTTGCTCGTGACCTCGACGTCCTGGAGGACATGGAGCGGGCGGTACGGGTTGCGCGGTGGCTGGAGGCGGAAGACCTTCCGGCTACTCGGGTGCCGGCGGGCATCACGCAACCGTTGGTGATCGGCGGCCGGGTTGTGACCATCTGGGAGAGCGTGCAGGAGCGCGAAGAGTACGCCACGGTAGGCGAGTTGGCCGACCTGCTCCGCCGTCTCCACTGGCTTGAGGAACCCGAGTCCTTGAGGCTGCCGTACTTCGACCCGTTCGCGAAGCTGTCGGGCTCTCTGAGGCAGATGGACGGCGTCCCGGAGGAAGACCGCACGTTCCTGGAGGACCGTGCCGCAAAGCTCCACAAGGACTACGACCGGCTGGACTTCGTCCTCCCCTTCGGGATGATCCACGGGGACGCGAGCATCGGCAACGTGCTCCGCCACCGGGACGGTCACGCGGTACTCATCGACCTCGACGGCTTCGCGCTAGCTCCGCGCGAGTGGGATCTGATCCAGACCGCGATGTTCTACGACCGGTACGGCTGGCACACGAAGGCCGAGTACGCCGAGTTCGTTCACCGGTATGGCTTCGACCTGATGAACTGGCCCGGCTACGAGACCTTGGCGGATCTCCGTGAACTGATGATGGTGTCCTGGCTCGGCCACCAGGTCGCCGGCAGCGAGCGTTCCGCGGCGGAGTTCGCGCGGCGCGTGCGGTCACTGCGTACCGGCGAGGGACGAGATGAGTGGGGCCCGTTCTGAGCGGCCGTCCTATGTGCGGGAGTTAGACACTGACGTGAGCCTCGGACGCCACCCAGAGTCTGTGTTCTCCGACTTGCTCCGTGAAGGCTCGCGCTTCGGTGGTGTTGCCGACGGCTGCGAGGCCCTGCCGAAACTCGGCGAGGTAGCTGACGCATCGAGCTGACTTGAGCTGCTCGCCGAGGTCGAGGGCATCGAGTGCCACTCTGCATGCCTCCTCGACGTCGCCGGCACGTAGGTGCGCGTCGGCGAGAACCATCGTGGCGAAGAAGTCGCTTCGTACGTGACTGCCGCTCATGGCGTTCTCGGCGTGGGCAACGGCCTGCCGTGCGCTGTTGACGTCACGGAAGCAGTGCGCGGCCTCGGCGGCAAGTTCGGTCTCGTCGAAGTAGCTGATCCATTCGGGCTCGTCGTCGCTGTTGCGGCTCTCCAACGCCCTGGTGGCTGCGCTCAGAGCGGCTTCGCAGGCTCGCACGTCGCCAGTTCGGGCAAGAGCGCGGGCTTCCATGACGTGGAACTGGGCGCGCAGTGTCGGAGTAGCCACGGGGGAGATGCCCATCAGGGCGGCACGGGCGAGTGTCGCGGCCTGGGTGTAGCGACCGAGGAACGTCGCCTGATGACTCATGGCAGACAGGATGCTCCCGGCGAGCCGACGGTCGTTGGCGTCCTGGGCCAGTCGGAGGGCCTGGAGGAAGTACCGCTGTGCCAAGCCGTGTCGGCAGGCGTCGTAGGACATCCAACCGGCCAGGAGAGTTGCCTCGGCCACGGTGGAGAACAAGGCCCGCCCGACTTGCTCGGTGTACTGCCCGCGCAGGAGCGGTGTCACTTCGGTGCTGAGGTATTGGACGGCTGCGTGCCGAGCGTGGTCGCCACCGAAACGGTCGTCCAACTCGGCGAACATGTCCGCGGTGGTCTTGATGGCGGCTACGTCTCCGAATCCGACGCGCATTCCATCCCGATGTTGCCGAGGAACGGCCGGCTCGGGTGCGACCAGCCACCGAAGCGAGGCTTCGTTCCATGCGGGCTCGGACGGCTCGGCCTGTAACAGGGGCTCGTAGCGGTTCAGATCAGCGCGCCACAGCAGGCCGACGGTCTCGATGGCCCCTTCGGGGCTCGCCGGATAACTGGCGTCAAGGAGTCCGGTGTCTCGCTCGCCCTCGTGGTTCAGCCCCAACTCGGCGGCGCTGAGGCCGTACGCCTCACACAGAAGCGGACCGTAGAAGTCGTCCGGCGTGCTGTGCCCGTTCTCCCAACTGGCAATACGGCGCTTCACACTGGCGTCCGACGGAAGTTGGTGGCCACGGCGGAGCGCAACCTGACACAGCTCCCGAACCAACCGCGGCTGACTCCAGCCGCGACCTACACGGGCTTGCCGTAAGTGAACGCTGATCGGCTCCAGCGAGGACGTGACCGTTCCCTCCCCACTTGTACATGGGTGCGACTTCTGGGGCACGCGATTCTTTGGCTTCTCGACCGAATGTACGCGCTGTTCACCGGTGCGCGCTGCAAGTAACCGGAGTTCGCGGGTTGTTGACCCGTGACGGGGGATGACGCGTGCACTCGGGACGTGTCATCCCCCGTCACCTCTCGTCATCTGCCCTCACCAGGGTGGTGCCCCTGAGTCTGGACACCAGGCGGCATTGCGGCCGCAACTGGGTTCTGACCGAGGTGAGATGACGTGCAGAGGATGACCAGAAGTGGCATGGAGTGGCTCTCCGCCGCAGCGGACGATCCCGTCGAGTGTCGGCAAGTGTGGGCGGACGATCCCCGAAGGCCCTGCGCGCTGTCGACCGGCCGCTTTTTCGACGTGCTGAGCGTGGACCAGCGTCTCGGGTTGGAGATGTTCGACCGTCTTCGACGAAATGGCATGCTGTTCGGGCCGGCGGTCGTCGACCGCAGGGCGCAGCGAGTCGGCTTCTTTCTGGGCTCGCAGGGCCGCGAGGTCTTCACGTACTACCTCGAACGCGAAACGTCATCGCCACCGTCGTACCGGTACCTCGACGACGGCTGCGCCATCGTCGTCCCCGGAGCCATCCCTCTGTCCGAGGACCGCTACCAATGGCTTCGCGCACCTACCCGCCGACCGGAAGCCAATCCGCGGCGCCCGGTCGCCCTCGCAACCGTCCTGGTTGCCTCCGCGGAACTCCTTGCAAGGATGGACCGCTTCGACGA
This sequence comes from Streptomyces colwelliae, assembly GCF_048158785.1. Taxonomy (NCBI): domain Bacteria; kingdom Bacillati; phylum Actinomycetota; class Actinomycetes; order Kitasatosporales; family Streptomycetaceae; genus Streptomyces; species Streptomyces colwelliae. Next base: position 8,301 of record NZ_JBLTJC010000318.1, read on the forward strand.
GAAGTATCCGACGCCCTACTCGGCGGTCGTTGCCCTCCCTGAGGAGACGACCACAGATGCCGGATGAGCCGACCCACGAGCGCGACGCTGCCGCGTGGTCGCCTCTCGACAGCGACGGCTGGTACGCGGCCCGAGACGCGACCACCGCATTGCGAGACGTCCTCGTTCGCGCCGGCCTGGAGAAGGACTTCCCTTACCTGCGCGCGGACGTGAACGCCTTCGGGCACGGCCTCGTGGACTTGGGCCGCGTGTCCCCGGCAACGGCTGAGCGCCTCGCGGAACTCCTTCGCCTGGCGCTGGCAAGCGGATACCGCCGAGACAGAAACGACGGAAGTCACGGATCGTCCACTGCCGAAGAACACGAGGGAAGGGCCTGACGCCATGACCGACCGGCGCGGAGTGGTGGCCAAACGAGCCGAGAACTTGTCACCTGGCGTGCCCTACGTACGCGGCTGGAACCGCGCACGGCGAGGCGCTGGCACCCTGGCTGATCAGCTCGTGTTGCTCGGCCTGGACTCCGACTTCGTCGGCCTGGTGGCCGACGTGAACGTCTTCGGTGACGGGATCGTGCAGCTCGGGACCGTTCGGCCTGAAGCGGCCGAGCTGTTGGCGAGGCTGATTGCGACGGGACTGGCTGCGGAGCCGCGTGACACGACGATGAACGTGTCTGTGCCACCACCTCGGGAAGCGCCCGTGGCATGAACTGCTCCTCGACGGTTGGTTGGCCTGGCGCTCGGCCGGGACCGGCGCCCCAGCGCCGCAGCCCGGACGAACGGCAGGCCAACTGCTACATCAGCTTGAAAAGCTGCGTGGGCGCCGGGGCCAGGTCGGCAACCCGATCTGGGCGCGTGGGACCTCGTGAGCGTCATCCCGTCGGTCGTCTGCACCTTGATCCCCGCTAGACCTGGTGCTGTTGCAGTGAGGGGCTCGGGCGGAGGCGGAGACTTGTTCCTATTGTGAGTATATTCTTTTCTGGGCGTTTTCGCCCTCTTTTCGCCATCAACGGGAGGCATCAAACTGGCGAGATGGCTGAGGCATCACCCTACGACGAACAACTTGACACGCTGATCGCGCTAATTACATACATGGGATTAACGAGATGGCGCAGTCGTTCCCCCAACGGGCTGGCCCAAGATCTTGGTCTATCCGAAATGGCCGTGACACAGGCACTTAATGAATTTCCCGGAATTTTTAGAAAGAGTGCGAACTTGTATCCCACTGGAGTTGGTCCACAAAACTCTTATACCTTGCATGCACGCTTTGCGCGAAGAAGGCCTCGGGGGGAAGATCCTGCTAGTCAGCAGCCCCCAAACACTCAGAACCTTGCACTACTAAGTGATCCAGAGCCCACTCAAGATGGAACTGGAGAAGAGTTAGACGCCGACACACTTCGAGCGTTGTTGGATTTTGTCACCGGTCGAGCAGAGGCTGAGCGTTCAGCGCGTCTGCACGCTACATCTCAGAAATATATTCTTCTTGGTGTCGTAGTGGCCTCTTTGGCTAGCTTGCTTACTACCGTGGTCCAATTACTTCGGTAACTACGTCATTGGTGAAACATAGTGTGCAGTATCGACTCCGCAGCGGGCGTGCATCTCTATCCTCGTTGGGGCCAGCCGCAAATGTCAGAATATTCTGATCCGTAGCTGTACAGAGATCGACCAATGGGGGGCATGCAAGTTGTTCGCAGGGGTCGCTGTACTTCGCTGCCGCACTGCCTCTGCCGCGATTCACTTACGGACGGGGTAGTTCCGCTCAGCGGAAGGGCAAGAAGCTCTCATGGGGGAATCAACCGATGAAGCGAACGCACGCCAGGCGGCCGCAGGCGACCGGCTGTGGCAGCACTGCCTTCACGAGGACAATGTGCGCTACCAGCAGGGCAACCTGTTCTTGGTAGCTCAGTCCCTCTTGGCCGTGGCCTACGCCACCATCCTGGCTTCTGGTGACAGAAACCTGCCCTCCGCTCAGGTGATCGCAGCGTTCGGGATCGTATCCACGGTTGGCTGGTTGTACGTCGGACACCGATATTTTAAGTACTTTCGAGCGATACAACGCCGCGCAACCGCATTGTTCTCTGAGTATGCGGAGACTTTGACGTGTCGGCCACCGGGTTGGAGTTCGCTGCCACTAATCGTGTATGCACTACCCTCGTTTGCCGCCCTGATGTGGATAGTTTTGCTGGTGATCTCATAGATGGCTGCACATCGCCATCAGCTTGGGAAGCTGTGGGCATTTGGGGCTGGTTCGGGCGCGGCCTCGTCGGGCTGGGCTGCTTCACCGTGGTTCCCCGCTGTTCCCCGCTGGATCTGGTGCGGTTGTGGTGCGGCAGTCGAGGCATTGGCCAGCCCATGTCGTCACGATTCGCTGGCCTGGAGCTCGTTGTCAGGAGCGACGTTTGGGCGGAACCGGCCCTGGAATCACGTCCTTTCCGAGATGCTCTTTGATGAGGTACTTCAGCTCGGGACCTTCGATGAGCTGAAGCCGGCCATGCTGCCGGGCGAATTCGTGGCTTGCCCTGCCGAACCATGAGGTGGTGATCAGGATGCCTTTCGCGGCTCGCTTGTGTTCCACGACCCCGGCAAGGGCTTGGACGGATTCGACTCCGACGAGCTTGCTGTAGCGCTTGGCCTGGATGATGCACTCGCCGTTGAAGACGGGGTCTTTGCTGATGGCTACGGCGTCGACTCCTTCGTCCTTCGACGCCTGGGTGTTCCATGCCTCCATGCCGATCGCTTCGAAGAGCTGGCGGATCAGGTGTTCGAACTCCGTCGGCGACAACTGCACGAGTACTGGCCTGCTGTCGAGGCCGGCGACGACGTCCATGCTGTCCATCAGCCGGTACTTCGACAGGTCGAACTCGATGATGGGCCTGACGGGCTCCAGATCGTATGGATTCGGCGACACCAGTGCGTTGAGGTGCTTCAGACAGTGGACCGGGTCGACCTGGCTCAGTCGCAGCGTCGCGAACTGGTCCCTGCTCGTGCTGAGAGTGATCAGGCAGGGTGAGACCTCTTGCCCCGTAGCGCGGTCGACAGTCTTCACGTGACCGTTGAGCGTTACACCAGTAATGATCTTGCCCGTGTCGCTGGCCAAGACCTCATGAACGGTGCGCAGCGCCACTTGGGCGAGGACTGACGCGTACGTCTCCTTGCGCTCCTTCTCCGGACGGGGGACCGCCGTCGTTTCGTCGCGAGACTTGATGTACTTGTAGCCTCGCGCGGCCGGAACACACTCCTCCAGGGGGAGCTGGATCTCGATCAGTACGTCGCCGGTTGCTGCGCGGAACGCGATGCGATGTCCTCGTGGGAATCCCGCTGGATAGGCGGAGGCGTCCAGAACCTCCCCTAGAAACCACTCGACCGCCTCTGCTTCTCCAGCGCGATATCTCTCACGCCGCTGGTCCAAGGCCTCGTTGAACTCCTGCGCTTCCCGCGCCGCTTGGACCTCCCGCAGGTCGTGCGCGATCCGCTTCCGCTCCAGCGCGGTGCGCCGTTTCTCCTCCGCGCGCTGGTGGTGTTCCTGTGCCTCGCGGAAGCGTTCCTGAGAAGCCGCCAGTTCGGTGTCGTATCTCTTCTTGCCCAGCCCGAGCAGGGCCGATAGCTTGCCGGGCTCAGGTGGGGCGAATTCTTCCCACCGCGGCGCGAGTTCCGGGCGAGACCAGGGACGTTCATCGAACGCTGTCGGCGTGTACAAGCGACGCAACCGCTCGAAGGAAGCTGGCGCATCCCCTACCAGGGCGTCCCGCAGCAACTGTCGTAACTGCTCCGCTTCATGCTCGACGCCGATGGTTCGAACCTGTGCGAGTTCCGCCTGCCGCTGCTCGTACGCGACCTTCTGCT
>NZ_JBLTJC010000319.1:0-12135 GCF_048158785.1 Streptomyces colwelliae
GGGCTGGAAGGCCAAGCACGACGTCCAGGACATGATCGCGTCGGCCTGGGAGGGGTGGGTGCGGTTGCATCCGGGGGCGGCGCGGTCTTGATGAGCGTGATCCGTTGACCTCCGACCTGATGAACTCCGGCCCGGCGGACGGCTGTTCCCGATCTGAACGCGCTCTGGGCGCCGTCCTCGGCTCCGCCGTCGGCGACGCTCTCGGCGCGCCCTTCGAGTTCGGGCCCGAAGGCGCCTTCTCCGCCCGGTTTCCGGTGCCCGGTCACGGCGGCGAGATGTGCGGGGGCGGCGGCTGGGACCCGGGCGAGGCGACCGACGACACGCAGATGGCCGTACTTGTCGCCGAGTCGCTGCTGGAGTGCGGCGGACTTCAACTCCCGGACATGTTCCGGCGGTTCCGGCGCTGGGCGGCCACCGACCCGAAGGACATCGGCCTGCAGACCGAGGCCGTACTGGGCAGTGGCGACCCCTGGAACCTGGCCGCCGCCCTGCACTTCCAGACGAGCCAACGGGGCGCCGGGAACGGTGCGTTGATGCGCGCCGCCCCGTCGTCGGTCTACTTCGCGCGTGCGGGACGCGACGCCACGATGGACGCCGCCCGCCGCATCGCCGCACTCACCCACGGAGACCGCGCGGCCTGGGAAGGCACCGCCGTCCTCCACGAGTTGGTGCGCCTCGCACTGGACGGCGACGACCCGCTGGACGCCGTCGAGGAGACGCTCCGGTCCGTCCACCCCGACCACCGGGAGCGCTACGGCGTCGTCCTCGCCCCGGACTGGCACCCCGACCTGGCGACGGAGTTCAACGGTGCCGTCTGGCCCTGCCTCGCCTCCGCCGTCTGGGCCCTGCGGACCACCTCCTCCTACGAGGACGCCCTGCGCGCCGCGATCGACCTCGGCGGCGACACGGACACCGTCGCCGCCGTGACGGGCGGCCTCGCCGGGGCGGTGTACGGGAGCGCGGCGATCCCCGAACGCTGGACCGAGGCCCTGCACGTACCGCTGCCGGGGTTCGGCGGGCGGGTGCTGCGGGCGGCTGAACTCGGGGAACTGGCGCGGCGGTTGGACCACGGGGACGGCTGACCCGCCGGTCGGCTGACGGGCCCTCGCATCGTCACCGTCAGCCGAGGAGCCTGCGGGTACGACGGGTACGACGGGTACGACGGGTGCGACGGGTGCGGCGGGTGCGGCGGGTGCGGCGGGTGCGGCGGGTGCGGCTGAGCCCTACAGCGCCTTGAGCCCCTCCGTCGTCGCCCGGGCCAGTGCCCCCAGGTAGCCCTTCGGCAGCTTGGGGCTGCGGATCACCACGGCGCGCCAGTACAGGGGGCCGGAGATCAGGTCCAGGGCCAGGTCCTCGTCCATGCCGGGGCGGATCTCGCCGCGCCGTTCCGCCGCCGCCAGGATCTTGCTGGCCACGCCCTCCTGGCCCTCACGCAGCGCCTTCTGCATGGCGTCGGCGATCTCGGGATTGCGGGCCGCCTCGGCCTGGAGGTCCGGGATGATCTGCGAGGCGACGGGGTGCCGCAGCGCCCGTGACGTCACCTCGTACAGCATCCGCAGGTCGCCCTCCAGCGAACCGGTGTCCGGCGTCGGCAGCCCCATCACCGCGATCGCCGACACGACGTCGAGCACCAGGTGCAGCTTCGAACGCCAGCGGCGGTACACCGCCGTCTTGCCCACCCCCGCGCGCCGCGCGATCCCCTCGATCGACATCCGGGCATACCCGACCGCCGCCAACTCCTCGAAGACCGCCGCCCGAATGGCTTCGGTCACATCCTCGCGGAGTACGGCCGCCCCGGCGGGGGTGCGGCGGCGCTGACGTGTCTGGGGCTCGTCGGCGTTCGTCGTCATGCTCCAAGCATAGGGGCGTTGCGACGAAACGGTTGCGTTCCGACGCGGTATGGAGGGGAGGACCGAACGGTGGGCGGACGGACGGGCAGGCGAGCGGGCGTCACGTCGGGACGCAACCGTCCCGTCGCCGCGACGCAACCGGCCCGTCCTCGCGACGCGCCCGTTCCGCCCTCGCGACGCCCACCAACCCTCCAGCCCCGCCTACCCAGACCGTATCGACGCAACAGACCCGTCCCGGCCCAAAAGCTAACGGCCTCATCACATCCGTCACGACGAAACGGTTGCGTTCCGACGCCGAATCCGCCTACGCTCACGTTGCGACGATACGGTCCCGTCCCGACGTAAGAGAACGTAAAGAGAAGCGTAAGGAAACGTCGGACGACGGGACACGGCAGCCGGACGCACGCACCCCCTCCCCCTGAGCGAAAGCAGCGGATGTGAGCCAGGTCCTCCACACACCGCCCCATTCGCCGGCTCCGGCCGACGAAGACGACCTCGCGGCGCTCGCCGCACGCCACGGACTCACGGTCAGTGGCGCCCGCCCCTCCCTGCGCGAGTACGTCCAACAGCTGTGGGAGCGGCGGCACTTCATCACCGCGTTCGCCACCGCCAAGCTGACCGCGCAGTACAGCCAGGCGAAGCTGGGTCAGGTATGGCAGGTGATGACGCCGCTGTTGAACGCGGCGGTGTACTACTTCATCTTCGGCATCCTGCTGGGTACGAAGCGCGGCGTGCCGGACTACATCCCGTTCCTGGTGACGGGCGTGTTCATCTGGACGTTCACGCAGAGCTCGATCATGGCGGGCACCCGGGCGATCTCCGGCAACCTCGGCCTCGTACGGGCCCTGCACTTCCCGCGGGCCGCGCTGCCGATCTCGTTCGCGCTGCAGCAGCTCCAGCAGCTGCTGTTCTCGATGGCCGCCCTGGTCGTGATCCTGCTCTGCTTCGGCGTGCCGATCAGCTTCTCCTGGCTGATGGCGGTCCCGGTGCTGGTCCTGCAGTTCACGTTCAACGCGGGCGTCTCGATGATCATGGCCCGGATGGGCGCGAAGACGCCGGACATCGCGCAGCTGATGCCGTTCGTGCTGCGCACCTGGATGTACGTCTCCGGCGTCATGTGGAGCATCGACAAGCTGACCAGCAAGGACCACCTGCCGCACATTGTGACGCTCGCCCTGGAGACCAACCCGGCGGCCGTCTACATCGACCTGATGCGCTACTCGCTGATCGACAGCTTCCACTCCAGCCAGCTCCCCCCGCACGTGTGGCCGGCCGCACTGGGCTGGGCGCTGATCGCCGGAGTCGGCGGGTTCATCTACTTCTGGAAGGCTGAGGAGACGTACGGCCGTGGCTGAGCAGACCATCGAGTACCACACCGAGCGGACCCGCGTGGCCGCCGACAGCACGATCCCCACTGTCGTCTGCGACGGCGTCGACATCGTCTACCGGGTCAACGGAACCGGCGCCGGACGCGGCTCCGCGACCGCCGCCCTCAACCGCATGCTGCGCCGCGAGAAGGCCGAGAAGGCGGCGGGCGTGCGCCGGGTGCACGCGGTCAAGAAGGTGTCCTTCGTCGCCTACAAGGGCGAGGCGATCGGGCTCATCGGCACCAACGGTTCCGGCAAGTCCACGCTGCTGAAGGCGGTCGCGGGCCTGCTCCCGGTCGAGAACGGCCGTATCTACACCCACGGCCAGCCGTCCCTCCTCGGCGTCAACGCGGCCCTGATGGGCGACCTGACCGGCGAGCGCAACGTGTACCTCGGCGGCCTGGCCATGGGCATGTCCCGGGAGCAGGTTAAGGAGCGCTACCAGAGCATCGTCGACTTCTCCGGCATCAACGAGAAGGGCGACTTCATCACCCTCCCGATGCGGACGTACTCCTCCGGCATGGGTGCCCGGCTGCGGTTCTCCATCGCCGCCGCCAAGGATCACGACGTGCTGCTGATCGACGAGGCGCTGGCGACGGGTGACCGGTCGTTCCAGCGGCGTTCGGAGGAGCGGATCCGCGAGCTGCGCAAGCACGCGGGCACGGTCTTCCTCGTCAGCCACAACAACAAGTCGATCCGCGACACCTGCGACCGCGTGCTGTGGCTGGAGCGCGGCGAGTTGCTGATGGACGGGCCGACTGAGGAGGTCCTGGAGGCGTACGAGGCCTTCACGGGCGGCGCCGACAAGCCCAAGGACGCGGCTCCGGCCCCGGCGGGCAAGGTCGCCTAGAGGCCAGAGGGCAGCCCGTCAGAGTTCCTCGTCCTGGAACACCCAGGTGCGGTAGACCAGGAAGCGGAACGCGGACGCGAGCACGATCGACAGGGCCTTCACGGCATTCGCCTCGAGCGGACCGTGGAGGCCCAGTCCGTGGTGGCCGACGTAGAAGAGGCCGCTCTCCATGAGGACGCCGATGCCGCTGAAGACGAAGAACAGGGCGATCCGGCGGGCGCCGGCCCGAATTTCGCGACTTCCAGGACGGCCTCGCGGACCGGTCGGACGGGGCGGACGGGCTCAGTCGCGCGCTCCTCGGTGAGGTTCGGAGTCACGTCACCAGGCTTAGCGGGGCAGGGTAAGTCCTCGCCCTGATTACCCCTGAGGCACCCCGTGAAAAGGCGCCCCGAGCCATTGCGGCCCGGGGCGCCCTCATGGTCGTAGGAACTACGACCCAAGGACTACGAGTGCGTCCGCAGCAGCGTTCGCATCGTGCGCATCGCCACCGACAGGTTGGCCAGGTCGAACATCTCCGAGCCCTGGATCTCCTCCAGGGTGGTGCGGGCGCGGCCGAGGATCGCGGCGTTCTTCTTCTCCCACGCGGCGAAGCGCTGTTCGGGAGTCGAGGTGCCGTTGCCAGCCGTGAGGATGTCCGCGGTGAGGGCCGCGTGGGCCGCGTACAGGTCCTCGCGGATGGAGGCGCGGGCCATGGACTGCCAGCGGTCCGCGCGGGGCAACTCGATGATGCGGTCCATGAGTTGGGTGATGTGGAGGCGGTCGGCGAGGTCGTAGTAGACCTCGGCGACGTCCATCGGGTCCTTGCCCGTGCGGTCGGCCACCGAGACGATGTCGAGCGCCGGGAAGGCGGAGGAGAACCCGGCCACGCGCGTGGCGAGTTCGGCCGGGACGCCGGCGCCGGTCAGCTCGTCGTAGATCTCCTGGTACCACTCCAGGTCCGCCCCGCGCAGCAGCTTGGGCAGCTGGGACCAGACCTGCTCGACGCGCTCACTGAAGAACTCGACGGTCTCGGCGAGCTGGAGCGGCTGCGGCCGGTTGTTGAGCAGCCAGCGGGTGCCGCGCTCGCACAGGCGGCGCGAGTGCAGGCGGATGCGGGTCTGGACGGGCGCCTCGACGGTGTTGTCGAGCGCCTCCACGCCGTCCCACACCTCGGCGGCGTCGAAGATCGCGCGGGCCGCGGTCTGCGCCCGGACGATCTCCTCCAGGGAGGCCCCGGTCTCCTCGCGGAGGCGGTGCAGGAAGCTCGTACCGCCGGTGTTGACCGTGTCGTTGACGAGGACCGTGGTGACGATCTCGCGGTGCAGCGCGTGGGTGTCGATCTGCTCGGCGAACTTCTCGCGCAGCGCGGTCGGGAAGTAGGCGTGCAGCAGGGTGCGCAGGTAGGGGTCGTCGGGCAGCGTGGTGTGCAGCAGCTCGTCGGCGACCGTGATCTTCGTGTAAGCCAGCAGGACGGCCGTCTCGGGGCTGGTCAACCCCTGTCCCTGGGCGAGCCGTTCGCGGATCTGGCGGTCGGTGGGCAGGAACTCCAGCGCCCGGTCGAGGTGGCCCTCGCGGACCAGGGTGCGCAGGAAGCGCTGCTGGGCGTGGAGCATGTCCTTGGACTGGGCGAGCGCGTTGGCGATCGCGGTGTTCTGCGCGTAGTTGTTGCGCAGGACGAGCGCGCCGACCTCGTCGGTCATCTCGGCGAGGATCTTGTTGCGCTGCTTGACGGTCATGTCGCCGTCGGTGACCAGGCCGTTGAGCAGGATCTTGATGTTCACCTCGTGGTCGGAGGTGTCCACGCCCGCGCTGTTGTCGATCGCGTCCGTGTTGATCTTGCCGCCCTGCTGGGCGAACTCGATCCGGCCGAGCTGGGTCAGGCCCAGGTTGCCGCCCTCGCCGACGACCTTGACGCGCAGGTCGGCGCCGTCCACGCGGATCGCGTCGTTGGCCTTGTCACCGACGTCCGCGTGGGACTCGGTGCTGGCCTTGACGTACGTGCCGATGCCGCCGTTCCACAGCAGGTCGACCCGCGACTTGAGGATCGCCTTCATGAGGTCGGCCGGCGTCATCTTGGCGACCTTGTCCTCGATGCCGAGGGCCTCGCGGACGTGGGCGTTGACCGGGATCGCCTTGGCCGTACGCGGGAAGACGCCACCGCCGGCCGACAGCAGCGCGGTGTCGTAGTCCGCCCAACTGGAGCGCGGCAGCTCGAACATGCGGCGCCGCTCGGCGTACGAGACGGCCGCGTCCGGGGTCGGGTCGAGGAAGATGTGCCGGTGGTCGAAGGCGGCGACCAGGCGGATGTGCTCGCTCAGGAGCATGCCGTTGCCGAACACGTCTCCGGACATGTCGCCGACGCCGACGACCGTGAAGTCCTCGCTCTGCGTGTCGACGCCCAGCTCCCGGAAGTGCCGCTTGACGGACTCCCAGGCACCGCGCGCGGTGATGCCCATCTTCTTGTGGTCGTAGCCCGCGCTGCCGCCGGAGGCGAAGGCGTCACCGAGCCAGAAGTTGTAGCTCTCGGCGACCCCGTTGGCGATGTCCGAGAACGTCGCGGTGCCCTTGTCGGCGGCGACCACGAGGTAGGTGTCGTCCTCGTCGTGCCGGACGACGTCCGCCGGGGGGACGACCTCGCCGGCCACCAGGTTGTCGGTGATGTCGAGCAGGGCCGAGATGAACATCTTGTAGCTGGCGATGCCCTCGGCGAGCCACGCGTCCCGGTCCACGCTCGGGTCCGGCAGCTGCTTGGCGACGAAGCCGCCCTTGGCGCCGACCGGCACGATGACGGTGTTCTTCACCATCTGCGCCTTGACCAGGCCGAGGATCTCGGTACGGAAGTCCTCCCGCCGGTCCGACCAGCGCAGCCCACCGCGCGCGACCTTGCCGAAGCGCAGGTGCACGCCCTCGACGCGCGGCGAGTACACCCAGATCTCGTACGCCGGTCGCGGCGCGGGCAGGTCCGGGATGGCCTGCGGGTCGAACTTCATCGACACGTACGCGTGCGCGTGCCCGCCGAGCGCCTCCTGGAAGAAGTTGGTGCGCAGGGTCGCCTTGATGACGGTCAGGAAGGAGCGCAGGATGCGGTCCTCGTCGAGGCTCGCCACCTGGTCGAGGGCCGCGTCGACCTCTTCGAGGAGGGCGTCCACGATCTCGCGCCCGGCGCGCTGCCGGTCCGGCGACATCCGCGCCTCGAACAGGGAGACGAGCAGCCGGGTGGTGTGGACGTTGTTGCGGAGGGTGTCCTCCATGTAGTCCTGGCTGAAGGTGGACCCGGCCTGCCGCAGGTACTTGGCGTACGCCCGCAGCACCATCGCCTGACGCCAGTTCAGCCCGGCGCTCAGCACCAGCGCGTTGAAGCCGTCGTTCTCGGCCTGCCCGGTCCAGGTGGCGGCGAACGCCTCCTGGAACCGCTCGCGGCCGTCCTCACCGAGGTGGTCCCCGCTGCCGTTCTGCGACTTGGGCATCCGCAGCCCGAAGTCGTAGATCCACGCCGTCGTACGGTTCGAGCAGCGCAGTTCGTACGGCCGCTCGTCGACGACCTCGACGCCGAGGCGGCTGAGGACCGGGAGCACGGCGGACAGGGAGACCGAGGCGCCCTTGCGGTAGATCTTGAAGCGGCGCTCGCCGGGGGCGGCGCCCACCGGCTCGTAGAGGCTGAGCGCGAAGGCCTGCTCCTCGGTGAGCTGTTCGAGGTGGACCAGGTCGGCGACGGCGGCGCGCGGGGAGTGGTCCGCCTTGTAGCCCTCGGGGAAGGCGTTGCCGTAGCTGCGCAGCAGTTCGGCGGCGCGCTCCTCGCCGCACTCGGCGTTCAGCGCCTCGCCGAAACCGTCGGCCCAGGAGCGGGCGGCCTCGACCAGGCGGGCCTCGATGCGGTCCTTGTCGGCGTCGGACAGCTCGGGCAGTTCGGTGCCCTGCGGGACGCGGACCACGAAGTGCAGGCGGGAGAGGATCGACTCGGTGTTCCAGGCGGTGAAGTCGACGCTGGTGCCGTCGAGTTCTTCTTTAAGGATGTCGATGATCCGAAGGCGTACGCCTGTGGTGTAGCGGTCGCGCGGGAGGTAGACGAGGGCCGAGTAGTAGCGGCCGTACTCGTCCTGGCGCAGGTACAGACGCAGCCGCCGGCGCTCCTGGAGGTAGAGCACGGACGTGACGATGGACCGGAGTTCGTCGACCGGGGTCTGGAACAGCTCGTCGCGCGGGTACGTCTCCAGGATCTGGAGCAGGTCGCGCCCGTCATGGCTGTTGGGCGAGAAGCCGGCGCCTTCGAGCACCTCGTCGACCGTGCGCCGGATCACGGGAACCCGGCGGACGGACTCGGTGTAGGCGGCGGAGGAGAACAGGCCCAGGAAGCGGCGCTCGCCGACGACCTCGCCGTTCTCGTCGAACTTCTTCACGCCCACGTAGTCGAGATACGACGGACGGTGCACCGTGGAACGGCTGTTGGCCTTCGTGAGGACGAGGAGCTTGTGCTCGCGGGCCTTGGCCCGGGCGTCGGCCGGGAGCCGCTCGAAGGACGGGCTCACCGGGTGGCTGTCCTCGGCGCCGTGCTGCGGGTCGGAGCGCAGGATGCCGAGGCCGGTACCGGGGACGGCGGCCAGCGAGTCGTCCTCGCGCAGCTGGTACTCGCGGTAGCCGAGGAAGGTGAAGTGGTCGGCGGCCAGCCAGCGCAGCAGCTCGCGGGCCTCCCCGACCTCGCTGGAGGGCAGGTCGGAGGCGGTCGGCTCGGCGGGCAGCTCGTCGGCCATCCGCAGGGCCAGGTCCCGCATCTTCTCCCAGTCCTCGACGGCCTCACGGACGTCGGACAGGACGCGCAGGAGGTCGGCGGTGATCTGCTTCAGGTCGGCGCGGTCGGTCTCGCGGTCGATCTGTACGTGGATCCAGGACTCGGTGTGCGCGTCGTGCGGCAGCTCGCCGGCGGGCGGGGTGGTGAGCACCTCGATGAGCTTGCCGGTGAGGTCGCGGCGGACGACGATCTGCGGGTGGATGACGACGTGGATGCCGCGGCCCTGGCGGGTCAGCTCGTTGGTCACCGAGTCGACGAGGAAGGGCACGTCGTCGGTGACGACCTCGACGACGGTGTGGCTGCACGTCCAGCCGTTCTCCTCGACCGACGGGGTGTGCACCCGTACGTTCGCCGTGCCCTGGGGTCGGGTCTCGGCCAGCCGGTAGTGGGAGAAGGCGGCTCCGAAGACATCGACCGGGTCGCGGTCGGCGAGGTCCTCCGGGGCGGTGTGCAGGTAGTAGCGCTGGAGGAACGCGAGCACGGTGTCCCGGTCTGGAGTGCCCTCGTCCGTCGTCCCGGTCGGTAGGTGCCCCCCGACCGGGCTGTTCTCAGCTACCCGAGCAGCCCTCTCGAGCAACTCGGCCTTTGCTTCGTCCAGCTTGGTCTGCATTGTCCTCTGGCTCCTGTCGCGCGCCGTTGCGTGACGTAGAAGGAAGTACGGTGTCTTCCCCTGCGGCTCGACGCCACGGCCCGGGTTCTCCGGTCTGCTCAGACGCTATGCCGCAAGGCGAGATGAGCGGTGGGTTATCAGCCATTTTCGGCACGCCCGTAAGGTGTGACGCTGCTCTCTGTCGCGCCAGCGCCCGGGGTGCGTACGGCGTCCTGGGAGCCCTTGGAGCTCCGTCCCGCCCGCGAGGACCAGCGACCGCCGCCCGGTCACGGATGTCGTCCGTGGTCGCCGGGCGCGAAGCAGGGGCGACGATGCCCCCGCGAAATATCGCGCTGATCACGCCACAAGGCTATCTCTCCTCACCGGGGGCTCGTCACGAGCCGGATGTGTACAAAACCGAGGGTGGAACTTTGACGTTATGCACAGGGGCGCAGCACATGAAATCGTCGTATTCACGGGCAGTCGGGACGGTGACGGGATCCGGGCCGCGAGGCCCCTTGGCAAGCACCCCGGCGCGAGGCACGTTGCCTATGAACTCGGGAGCTCATGAGTCCACGAGCCCTTGAGCCCTTGAGCCCTTGAGCCCGTGAGCCCGTGAGCCCGTGAGCCCGTGACACCCGACGCTCACGAGCCCACAGACCCGTGAAGCCCGTGAAGCCCATGACGCCCGGCGGAGACGCACGCCACGGCCACAGAGGAGCGCACCGACATGACAGCGAAGATCCTCATCGTCACCGGCGACGCAGCGGAGTCGCTGGAGGTCCTCTACCCCTACCAACGCCTGCGCGAGGAGGGCTACGAGGTCCACATCGCGGCTCCCGAGCGCAAGAAGCTGCGGTTCGTCGTCCATGACTTCGAACCCGGCTTCGACACCTACACCGAGAAGCCCGGCTACACCTGGCCCGCCGATCTCGCCTTCTCCGAGGTCGACCCCGGCCAGTACGCGGCCCTCGTCATCCCCGGCGGGCGGGCCCCCGAGTACCTCCGCAACGATCCCGAACTCCGCAAGATCCTCAAGTCCTTCTTCGACACGGACAAGCCCGTGGCCCAGATCTGCCACGGCCCCCTGCTCACCGCCGCGATCGACGGCCTGCGTGGCCGGCGCGTCACGGCGTACCCGGCGCTCGAACTCGACATGCAGTCCGCCGGCGCGACCTTCCAGGACGCCGAGACGGTGGTCGACGGCACGCTGGTCTCCGCTCGCGCGTGGCCGGATCACTCCGGCTGGATGCGGGAGTTCCTGACGGTGCTGCGGGCGAAGGCACCGGTGACGTGATCTCAGGGCGCGGTGTCTCCGCAGGCACCGTGCCCCGTCATGCCGCCAGCCGCTCCGCCTCCGCGACGGCCTCCGCCAGCGAGTCCACCACGGGTACGCCGACCACTTCGAGGCTGGCCCGGCTGTGCGAACCGCCGGTGTACAGCACGGCCCGCGCGCCCACGTGCAGGGCGGCCACCGCGTCGTCGGCGGCGTCCCCGATCACGACGGTGCGCGCGGGGTCCACGCCGGTCAGCGCCCCGAGGTGCCGCACCATGTGCTCGGCCTTGCTGCCGCCGGAGGGCCCGGTGCGTCCGTCGACCCGTATGAAGTGCGGTTCTATCCCGAACTCCCGCACCAGCGGGACGAGTTCGTCATGGCCGTACATGCTGAGGATCGACTGACTGCGACCCGCGGTCCGCCACCCCGCGAGCAGGTCCGCCGCGCCCTCGGTGAGCCCGCAGACGACGCGGTGCTCGGCGTAGTACCGATGGAAGGTCACGTCCATGACCTCCCACTCGGCGTCGGTGGGCAGCCGCCCCAGCAGCCGCTCGTAGAACTTGGGCACCGGCACGCAGTACAGCGTCCGGTACTCCTCCATCGTGATCGGCGTCAGCCCCAACTCGGCGAACGCCGCGTTCGTCGCCCCGATGATCGCGTCATTGTCGTGGAACAGCGTGCCGTTCCAGTCCCAGACGATGTGCGAGCTTCCTTGCATCCTCATGCCAAAAAAGTACCCGCCGCCACTGACAATCAAGAGAATCGCAGGTCAACGGCCGCATCCGGCCGCCCGACCGCCGCCGAGCGGGCTCAGTCGGCCAGCCCGACGAGGTTCGGGATCTCCTGCGTCGCGTACCAGAGCAGCTCGTGGTCCTCGGCCCCGTCCACGACGAACTGCGCGTCGTCGTCCCCGCAGTCGGCCGCCGGGAGCGCGTCGGCGGCGGCGCTCACATCGCCCTCCGCATCCCCGAGATCCACGTGTACGGCGGCCGCCTTGGCCAGCGCCACGGTTCCGGCCACCCGCACCTCGCCGAGCGCCGCCGGGTCGAGTCCGCGGTCGGGGTCGGCGTGCGCGGTGCCGTCGGGTACGTCGACGGCGGCCACGACCCGGCGCCGCGGAGCGTCGGCGTCGGCCGCCAGCAGCCGCAGCGAGGCGAGCGCGGCCCGGTTCAGCGCCGCGTACTCCAACTCCTCGATGTCGTCGGAGAGGTACCACTCACGCAGCGCGGGCGTCACGGCGTACGCGACGAAGGGTCCCGTCCCCAGCTCGCCCGTCTTGTACGCCTCGGCGAGACCGGAGAGGGTCAGGGGGACGTAGACGCGCATGGCTGACCGCTTTCGTAGTCGGAGAGTGCCTCGGGGAGGACGGTTCCGCGGACGGTGCCGCGCCTCCGGGAGGGCCTTCAGGATACGTGCGCGTGTCCCCCATCGAGTCCCC
>NZ_JBLTJC010000320.1:0-12039 GCF_048158785.1 Streptomyces colwelliae
CGACCATCCGGGACGGACGGATACCGGCGCGCGTTCCGTCTCAAGGAGCGGCTGAAGCGGCGGGCCGGCGCACCCCACGAGAACGGCCGTGTCCTTGTCGAGAGTTTGGCGCGGCTTCTGCGACCTCGCGACCGTCGACCTCTACCAGGGCCTCCTCGCCGGCCACCGGCGGTACCCTGACCAGGCACATCCGCCCAAGCGTCGCAGACAGTCGTAGACACCCGCCCGAAGGGAACCCCCATGCCGCTCGAAGCCGGCCTCCTGGAGATCCTGGCCTGCCCGGCCTGCCACGCCCCCCTCAAGGAGCAGGACACCGAGCTGATCTGCACCGGCGAGGACTGCGGCCTGGCCTACCCCGTCCGGGACGGCATCCCCGTACTGCTCGTCGACGAGGCCCGCCACCCCGCGTAACCGACGACGACGCGATCGGAGGCCGCCGCCCATGCTCGACGAATCGCTGCTCGACACCCCGGAGGCACTGGCCGAGGCCGACCGTCGAGCCCTGCTCCGCGGTGCCGCCGAAGCCGGTGCCAGGGTGCGCACCGCCGCCCGGCACGCCGCCGAGGCCGGTGTCCACGACCTGAAACCGGACGGCCGCCCCCGCGCCATCCTGATCGCCGGCCCCGGCGCCGCCGCCACCTGCGTCGCCGACCTGCTCGGCAAGCTCGCCGGCGCCAGCAGCCCCGTCACCCGCCTGGCACCCACCGGCGTCGCCCCCGCGGCCGGCGCCCTGCGCTGGGAACTCCCGGGCTGGGCCGGCTCCGTGGACCTGCTGCTGATCACCACCCCGGACGGCACCGAACCCGGCCTGTCCCTGCTCGCCGAGCAGGCCTACCGCCGCGGCTGCACCGTCGTAGCCGTAGCACCGACCCGCAGCCCCCTCAGCGAGGCGGTGGACGGCGCCCACGGCCTCTTCGTACCGATGGCGACCGCGCCGTACGAGCACGACGAACCTCTGGCCGCCTCCGCGCCCGGAGTCCTCTGGGCGCTGCTCACGCCGCTGCTCGCGCTCCTGGACCGCACCGGCCTGCTCAGCGCGCCGCCGGAGGCCCTGGAGAAGGTCGCCGACCGGCTCGACCAGGTCGCCGAGCGCTGCGGGCCCGCCGTCGCGACGTACAGCAACCCCGCGAAGACCCTGGCCGCCGAACTCGCCGACTCGCTCCCGGTGATCTGGACGGAGGGTACGTCGGCCGGTCCGGCGGGCCGTCGTTTCGCCGCCGCGCTCGCGGAGTTGGCCGGTCGCCCCGCGCTCGTCTCCGAACTGCCCGAGGCGCTCGCCGAGCACAACGCGCTGCTGGCCGGCCCGCTCGCCGCCAGCGCCGACCCCGACGACTTCTTCCGGGATCGCGTCGACGAGGCACCCGCGCTGCACGCACGCGTGGTGCTGCTCCGGGACCGCCCGATCGGCGGCCTCACCGCCGCGCCCACCGCCCGTGACCTGGCCCTCAGCCACGACACGCCGATCAGCGAGCTGGAGCCCGAGGAGGGCGGCGAGTTGGAGACCCTCGCCGAGCTGATCGCCATGACGGATTTCGCCGCCGTTTACCTGGCGCTCGCCTCGGGCGCCTGATCTTGTCGTCGAAGCCCTGAGCCGCCGTACACCGTCGTACGGGGCGCGAAGCCACGTCGTACCCAGGTCGTCCTCGGGTCGTACGCAGAGAGAACCGGTAGAGAGCCACATGGACCGCCTCGACAACACCGTCCGCCCCTACGCCTGGGGTTCCGCCACCGCCATCCCCAAGCTGCTCGGCGTCGAGCCGAACGGCGAACCGCAGGCGGAGATGTGGATGGGCGCGCACCCGGGCGCACCCTCGCGCACCGCGCGCGGGACGCTCGTCGAGGTCATCGAGGCGGCTCCGGAGCGGGAGTTGGGGGAGAAGGCGGTGGCGAAGTTCGGCCCCCGGCTGCCCTTCCTGCTGAAGATCCTCGCCGCCGGCGCGCCGCTCTCCCTCCAGGTGCACCCCAACCTGGAGCAGGCGAAGGAGGGTTACGCCGACGAGGAGCGCCGGGGCATCCCCGTGGACGCCCCGCACCGCAACTACAAGGACGCCAACCACAAGCCCGAACTGATCTGCGCGCTCACGGAGTTCGACGGCCTGTGCGGCTTCCGCGACCCGCTGCGCGCCGCCGACCTGCTCGCCGGCCTCGGCGTCGACTCCCTGAAGCCGTACGTCGATCTCCTGCACGCACACCCCGAGGAAGCCGCCCTGCGCGAGGTCCTCACGGCGATCCTCACCGCCGACCCCGAGGAGATGCGCCACACGGTCACCGCGGCGGCGACCGCCTGCACGCGCCTGGGCGGCGACTACGCCCCCTACGCCGACATCGCACACCACTACCCGGGCGACCCCGGTGTCATCGCGGCCATGCTCCTGAACTACGTCCGACTCCAGCCCGGCGAGGCCCTGTTCCTCGGCGCCGGCATCCCGCACGCCTACCTCAACGGCCTCGGCGTCGAGATCATGGCCAACTCCGACAACGTCCTGCGCTGCGGCCTCACGCCCAAGCACGTCGACGTCCCCGAACTCCTGCGCATCGTCCGCTTCGAGGCGAGCGACCCCGGAGTGCTGCGCCCCGAGGCGTCCCCGGACGGCGAGGAGGTCTACGAGACCCCCATCGACGAGTTCCGGCTGTCCCGGTACGTCCTCCCGGAAGGCACCGGCGCCCACGACCTCACCCTCGACACCCCGCAGATCCTGCTCTGCACGGCCGGCGCGGTGACGGCGGGCGAGTTCGAACTGGCGCCCGGCCAGTCGGTCTTCGTCCCGGCGGGAGACGCGGCCGAGGTGTCCGGAGCGGGCACGGTCTTCCGCGCCACTGTGATCGTATGACCGGGCCTGTGGATACCTGACGAGCCGTCGCCGGGCAGTGCTGCAAGAATGGCCCACCGGCAAAGGACGGGCAAAGACGACCGGACGGCCACTCTGGGCAGACGTCCGGGGCAGACGTACGAAGGCGAAGGGACACCGCGAACACATGAGCGCGTCAGGCGGCACCAAGGCGATCGTGGCGGCACTCGGCGCCAACCTCGCGATCGCGGTATCGAAGTTCGTGGCGTTCGCCTTCAGCGGCTCGTCCTCGATGCTCGCCGAGGGCGTCCACTCCCTCGCGGACTCCGGCAACCAGGCACTGCTCCTGATCGGCGGCAAGAAGGCCCAGCGCGAGGCCACCCCACAGCACCCCTTCGGCTACGGCCGCGAGCGGTACATCTACGCCTTCCTCGTCTCGATCGTCCTCTTCTCCGTCGGCGGCATGTTCGCCGTCTACGAGGGCTACGAGAAGATCAGGCACCCGCACGAACTCGAGCACTGGTACTGGCCGGTGGGCGTCCTGGTGTTCGCGATCATCGCCGAGGGCTTCTCGTTCCGTACGGCCATCAAGGAGTCGAACGAACTGCGCGGCACGCACTCCTGGTCGCAGTTCATCCGCCGCGCCAAGGCCCCCGAACTGCCGGTCGTCCTCCTGGAGGACTTCGGCGCGCTCATCGGCCTGGTCCTCGCCCTCGGCGGCGTCTGCATGGCCCTGCTCACCGGCGACGGCGTCTGGGACGGCATCGGCACGCTCTGCATCGGCATCCTGCTCATCCTGATCGCACTGGTCCTGGCCGCCGAGACCAAGTCGCTGCTGCTCGGCGAGTCCGCGGGCATCGAGGACGTCAAGAAGATCGAGGCCGCGATCGTCGACGGCCACACGGTCACCGGCATCATCCACATGCGCACGCTCCACCTCGGCCCCGAGGAACTGCTCGTCGCCGCCAAGATCGCCGTCCAGCACGACGACACGGCCACCGAGGTCGCCACCGCGATCAACGCGGCCGAGTCCCGCATCCGCGAAGCCGTCCCGATCGCCCGCGTGATCTACCTCGAACCCGACATCTACAGCGAGTCCGAAGCCACCAAGGGCCCGGACCGCGAAGCCACCCCCGGAGGCCCGGCCACGCACCCCGCCGAGCACTGAGCTCCCTCGCTGCTACGGCGGCGGGGCCCGCCGATCCGTCCGACGGGCCCCGCCGCTCCAGCTAGACCTGCTGGACGGGCCACGGCGCGATCGGCGCCGCCCTCCGCCGCCGTACGACGAACGCGGCGATGCCCAGGCCGACACCGGCCAGCGCCAGGACCACCCCGGTGACGACGGCCAGGCCGATGACGACGGGCGTCGCGCGGTGCTCGGTCACCCGGCCCCGCCGTGGTCGCCGACGCGCTCGAAGATGATCAGGTCGCCCGGCTCGTACGTCGGCGACATGCTGCGGCTGCTGATGGTGGAACTCTCGTAGGAGTCCCGCCCGTACGACTCCCACCCGTGCGCGACGGAGCCGAACGCCACCACCACCACTACTCCCAACAGGCCCACCACCAAAGCCGCGACCTCGAGTCCCCGCCCTCTGCCCGACATCGTTCCCCTCCCCGTCCGGCACTTCCGCGGGGCGAGAGTAGCGAGTGCCTGTGCACGGTCTGTGTGGGCCCGCGACCTGTGACAGTCGCGGGCCCACACCGGCTAACCGACCTCGCTCAGCACACCGAGCACCGCAGACTCGTCCTCGGCCGCCGACAGCCGCTCCCTGAACCCGGCATCCATCAACTTCCGCGACAGCAGCGCCAGAATCCGCAGATGCTCATCACCGGCAGCCGCCTCCGGCACGGCGATCATGAACACCAGCCGGGCCTTCGTACCGTCCAGGGAGCCCCACTCGACCCCCTCCGCGGACCGCGCGAAGCCGACCACCGGCGCACTCACCGCATCCGTCTTGGCATGCGGAATCGCGATCTCCTCCCCGAGCCCGGTCGTCCCCTGCGCCTCCCGCCGCAACGCGGTCGCCACCAACTCCTCGACGTCCACGACCTTGCCGGTACGCGCCAACAGCCCGGCCATCTCCCGGATCGCGGTCTCCTTGTCGGACGCGCCGAGTCGGACCTTCACGGTCTGCTCGGTGAGGTACCCGGAGAGGACCTCGGGGAGAGCCTCGGGGAGGACGTCCGGGGTGGGGCTCACGCCGGGTTCCTCGGCAGGGGCGCCGAAACCGGGGGCGCCTTCGGCGGCAGCCGAGCCGGCACCGGCCGTAGCCCCAACCGCGCTCGCCCCAGGCGAACTTGAGCCGCCGGAGCCCACCACGCTCGCTGCCACCGTCTCTCCGCGCACAGCCCGCTGCTCCGCTACGACGACCCCGGCGCCCGGAGTTCCCACACCGGCCCCGACCAACGCGAGCTCGGGCTCGACAGTGACCCCGTGCCCGACGGGCTCCCCGCGCCGCTTCCGCTCGCTCACGTCGATCAGCGCGACCGTCGTCACCGCGGTGACCGCCGTACCGATCGCCACGGCCACGAAGAACATCGGTACGCCGCTCACCGCGCCCAGTACCGCCACGATCGGTCCGCCGTGCGGCACCGCGTCCTTCACCCCGGCGAGCCCGGCGACAGCGCCGGCCACCGCGCCGCCGAGCATGTTGGCGGGGATTACCTGCGCGGGCCGCGCCGCCGCGAACGGGATCGCGCCCTCGGAGATGCCGAAGCAGCCCATGAACAGCGAGGCCAGACCGGTCTCCCGTTCCTGCTCGGTGTAGAGCCGCTGCCGTATCAACGTGGCCAGGCCCTGGCCGAGCGGCATCACCGGGATCGCGGCGGCGCACATGCCCATGACGGCCTGGTTGCCGGTCGCGATGAGCCCCGCGCCGAACAGGAACGCCGTCTTGTTGACCGGGCCGCCCATGTCGAACGCGATCATCAGCCCCAGGATCGTGCCGAGCAGGATCGCGCTGGTGCCGGTCATCCCGCCGAGCCAGCTGGTGAGGTGCTCGAACACCCAGGAGATCGGCTTCCCGATGACGTAGATGAAGAACAGTCCGAGGGCCGTCGTCGCCACGATCGGGATCACGATGATCGGCATGATCGGCCGCACGAACTTCGGGACCCTGACCTTCTTGATCCACAGCACCAGATACCCGGCGAGGAACCCGGTCACGATCGCCCCGATGAACCCGGCGCCCGCCTTCGAGTCGTACAGCGAACCGGTGTTGGCGATCCACCCGCCGATCATGCCCGGCACGAGCGCGGGCCGGTCGCCGATCGCGTAGGCGATGTAGCCGGACAGGATCGGCACCATCAGCGTGAAACCGATCACGCCGATGTTGTTCACGTCCATCCAGAAGGAGTCCTTCGGGATGACCAGACCGCCGGAGGGGTCCGGATGGCCGCCGAGCGACAGCGAGATCGCGATCAGCAGCCCGCCGACCACGACGAACGGGATCATGTAACTGACGCCGTTCATCAGCGCCTTGTACGCGACGCTCCGCTCCCTGCCGCCCGGCGCGGTTGCTGCCGCGGCCGTGCCGCCCACCGTGTGCACGGGCGCGGACCGCACCTGCTCGATCAGGCGCTCGGGATGCCGAATGCCCTCGGCGACCCCGACCATCAGGACCCGCTTGCCGACGAAACGGCTCAGGTCCACATCCTTGTCCGCGGCGACGATCACACCGTCCGCGGTGCTGACATCGTTGTCATCCAGGACGTTTTCAGCCCCGATGGAACCCTGCGTCTCCACCTTCATCTCGATGCCGCGGCTCTCGGCGGCCTGCGCGAGTTTCTCCGCGGCCATGTACGTGTGGGCGATGCCGGTCGGGCACGCGGTCACCGCGAGCAGCCTCAACCGCTGCTGCCCGCCGTCGCCGCTGCCCGTGGGGGGAGGGCCGGCCGTGCTCGTCACATCGTTCTCCTAACACCTTCGTCCAACACTTGCGTCGCGCGGAACGCCGTCCCGGACGTCCCGCGAGATCGATCAGAGGTTCCTGATCTCCGTGCATCCTGCAACATCCGACGCCCGGCTCAAAGACAGGGAAGTCCCTGGTCGCCGTCGTCCGCTCCCCTCCGTCCACCGCTCGCGGGCGTCCTCTTGCGGCTCCCCCGGAAACCCGATCCGACACCGGGCGCCCGCTGGAGTTCGGCCGGATCCGTCCGGAGGTGGGCTGGGGGCGGCCGGGTCCATCGGTGTAGCTTGGGTGGAGAGCCAGACGTCGCTGCTGATGGCGGTCGGGCGGTCCCACCGCGGACCGACCGAGGGAGAGAGGGCCTCCGACGGACTGCGCTGCGCGTACGGGGGCATTCCGGTGCCCTCCCTCGGGCACTCCTGTGTCCGCTGCCGCGCAGACCAGCCGTATCCACAAGGCCCCAACCCCGAGGAGCTCCTCGTAATGACGACTGTCGACAACCGACAGGACTTCAAGGTCGCCGATCTCTCCCTGGCCGAGTTCGGCCGCAAGGAGATCACCCTCGCCGAGCACGAGATGCCCGGCCTGATGTCGATCCGCCGCGAGTTCGCCGCCAGCCAGCCGCTGGCCGGCGCCCGCATCATGGGCTCGCTGCACATGACCGTGCAGACCGCCGTCCTGATCGAGACCCTGGTCGCCCTCGGCGCCGAGGTCCGCTGGGTCTCCTGCAACATCTTCTCCACCCAGGACCACGCGGCCGCCGCCATCGCCGTCGGCCCGAACGGCACGCCCGAGAACCCCCAGGGCATCCCGGTCTTCGCCTGGAAGGGCGAGACCCTGGAGGAGTACTGGTGGTGCACGGAGCAGGCGCTGACCTGGCCGAACACCCCCACCGGCGGCCCGAACATGATCCTGGACGACGGCGGCGACGCCACCATGCTCGTCCACAAGGGCGTCGAGTACGAGAAGTCCGGCAAGGTCCCCTCCCTCGACACCGCCGAGTCCGACGAGCACCGCGTCGTCCTCCAGGTCCTGCAGCGCACCATCTCCGAGGGCTCGCAGAAGTGGACCCAGCTCGCCTCGGAGATCCGCGGCGTGACCGAGGAGACCACGACCGGCGTGCACCGTCTCTACGAGATGCACCGCGACGGCACCCTCCTGTTCCCGGCGATCAACGTGAACGACGCCGTCACCAAGTCGAAGTTCGACAACAAGTACGGCTGCCGCCACTCCCTGATCGACGGCATCAACCGCGCCACCGACGTCCTCATCGGCGGCAAGACCGCGGTCGTCCTCGGCTACGGCGACGTGGGCAAGGGCTGCGCGGAGTCCCTGCGGGGACAGGGCGCCCGTGTGATCATCACCGAGATCGACCCGATCTGCGCCCTTCAGGCGGCGATGGACGGCTACCAGGTCACGACGCTGGACGAGGTCGTCGACAAGGGCGACATCTTCGTCACCACGACCGGCAACAAGGACATCATCATGGCCGCGGACATGGCCAAGATGAAGCACCAGGCGATCGTCGGCAACATCGGTCACTTCGACAACGAGATCGACATGGCCGGCCTCGCGAAGATCCCTGGCATCGTCAAGGACGAGGTCAAGCCGCAGGTCCACACCTGGAAGTTCCCCGACGGCAAGGTCCTCATCGTGCTGTCCGAGGGCCGCCTGCTGAACCTGGGCAATGCCACCGGCCACCCCTCGTTCGTGATGTCCAACTCCTTCGCGGACCAGACCCTGGCCCAGATCGAGCTGTTCACCAAGCCCGAGGAGTACCCGACCGACGTCTACGTGCTGCCCAAGCACCTCGACGAGAAGGTCGCCCGCCTCCACCTGGACGCGCTCGGCGTGAAGCTGACCACGCTCCGCCCCGAGCAGGCGTCGTACATCGGCGTCGAGGTCGAGGGCCCGTACAAGTCGGACCACTACCGCTACTGATCCGGCGATCCCGCTCGCTGTGACCGCGTCCGTGCACTGACGCGGTTCTCAGCGGCAGGCCCTCAGCAGCAGATCCTCCGAGGCAGGCCCCCGCACCCCCGTGCCGGGGGCCTGCCCCTTTGGTTCCGCTGGCCGGACCGGCCCGTCAAGACCCAGGACCCCGATGCCCCGCGGCCGTTATTCGCTCCACGATCCGCACGATCACACCCCCCTCGCAGCAGAACACTTCCAGTGCGCCCCCGGCCCGTCCGGCTGGCGTTATGTCTCCCAACTCACCACCCCCTCGGGCGACCACAGCGGTTCCGTCGACCTCACCCTCGACGAACTCGGCCGCCCCATCCGGCTGGAACTCCACGCGGCGAGCTGGCAGGTGCGCGGCGCCGCTCTCGACGGCGTCACCTGGGTCCGCACAGACCCCACCGGCACCGATGCCACCGAAGGCAATGTCCGCGCCCACGCCTTCACCGGCATCTCCCCCGCGTTCCTCATCGCCACCACCCGTCTCCTGCGCCTCACCCCTTCCTCCGCCGCGACCCGCGTCCGCCTGGTCAACTTCACGGACCCGGTCCTCGCCCCCCGCACCGAGGACCAGTCCTGGGCCTTGCTGAAAAGAGAAACACACGGCACTGACAACGGCCCTCTGACCGTGGACGAATACCAGGTCACAGCCCTGGACACGGGCGAGCAGCACGCCGTACACATCGCCGGCGACGTGGTGCTCGCGGCACCCGGCATCGAACTGGAGGAACTGGAGTCACCGCCGTCCGTCTTCGACTGAGCGGCGGCGGTCCGGGGACCGGCGAGGAGAGTCAGGCGGGCGGCGCGAATCCCGTGGAGGGCCGAGGTTCGGCGGGCGCCGCGTTCGGCGCCGCCGGGGGCTGAGGGCCGGGCGCGACCGGATCGGCCCCCGTGCCGCCTGCGGCGGGAACAGGGGGAGCGGCGGCGGCCGGCCAAGAAACAGGCGCAGGCGCGGGAGCGGAACCGTACGGCTGCTGAGGAGCCGGAGACGGCTGAAACGCCGAGTTGCCGTAGGCACCCGGCACACCCGCCCCGGGCCCGAACCCGCCGGCCGGTACGCCCCCGACCGCGCCGTTCCCGAAGGCCCGCCGCACATCCCGCGCCTGCCGCTCCTGCACCACCGCCGCCAGATACGCGGCCGGCGGAACCCCCTGCGGAGCCGGAGCGCCCGTACGAGCCACGAGGTCCGTGGTGAGTCGCTGGGCCATGGCCCAGCCGACCTGCGGATCCAACTGCTGCATCCGCGTCAGATACTGCCGGATGGCCAGCCACAGCCCGTCGGGAACGGCCGACAGATCCAGCTCGGCGAAACGTCCCGTCAGCCAAGGCGGCGGCGGAGGCACGAAGGCCGTCTGCCCGGAGGACACCCTTTCCCGTACGACCAGGGTGCCCGCGAACACATCCCCGAGCCGCCGACCGCGCGCCGAGACGAGCGAGGCGATACAGGCGACGACCCCGAAGGTCATCAGGATCTCGATCACACCGATCGCACCCCGTACGAGCGCGTGCCGGAACCGGATCGGCCCGCCGTCGTCCCGCACCACGCGCAATCCGAACGCCAGCTTCCCGAGCGAACGCCCGTGACTCAGCGTTTCCACCGCTATGGGACCGCCGACCAGTACCAGGACGAAGGCCGCGATCGACACCGCGACCTGCGCCGCGACGTCCAAAGAAGCCGTCGAGAACGTCAGCGCCACGGTCACACCGACATAGGCGGCGATGGCCACGATCAGATCGAGCAACACCGCCAGCGCCCTGCTGGGCAGCCTCGCGGGGCGCAACTCCAGCGTCACCGCCTCGCCCGTCACCAGCTCACTCACGCCTGCCGCCCTTCCCCTGCCCTGCCCCTGGAACAGCCAGTCTGCCAAGCTGAGGGCACATCGCGCCCCAGTACGACAAGCTGATCCACGACCAGCAGTCGACGAGCAGCCGAGGAGCAGGCAACCAGATGGACCTCGACGTCTTCGTCTCGGCCCACCGAGCCGAGTGGGACCGCCTCGACGCGCTGCTCCGCCGCCAACGTCGCCTCAACGGTGCCGAAGCCGACGAACTCGTCGCGCTGTACCAGCGCACGGCCACCCATCTCTCCCTGATCCAGTCCAGCGCCCCCGACCCCCAGCTGACCGGTCGGCTCAGTCAACTAGTGGCACGCGCGCGTAGTGCGGTGACAGGAACCCGTCGTGCCTCCTGGCGCGATGTCACGCGCTTCCTGGGGCACAGTTTTCCGGCCGCGGTGTACAGAGCACGCCACTGGTGGGTCCCCACCGCGCTGCTGTCGACCGTGGTCGCGATCCTCCTGGGCTGGTGGATAGGCACCCACCCCGAGGTGCAGTCCTCCATAGCTGCCCCGAGCCAACTGCGCGATCTCACCCGCCCCGGTGGCGAGTACGAGACCTACTACTCCAGCCACCCGGCGGCGGCCTTCGCGGCACAGGTCTGGACGAACAACGCCAAGGCCGCCGCGATGTGCTTGGTCCTGGGCGTCTTCCTGGGCCTGCCTGTCCTCTGGATCCTCTTCGAGAACATGCTCAACCTGGGCGTCGGCATCGGCCTGATGTCATCGGCGGGCCGGCTCGACACGTTCCTCGGCCTGATCCTCCCGCACGGCCTGCTCGAACTCACGGCGGTCTTCGTCGCCGCAGGCACGGGCATGCGCCTCGGTTGGACCGTCATCGACCCCGGCCCACGCTCCCGCCGTACGGCCCTGGCCGAAGAAGGCCGAGCAGCCGTGGGCATGGCGATCGGCCTCGCCCTGGTCCTGTTCGTCTCCGGAGCCATCGAAGGCTTCGTGACCCCGTCGGGCCTCCCCACCTGGGCCCGCATCGGCATCGGCATCGTCGCTGAAGGGGCCTTCCTGACGTACGTCTACGTCCTGGGCGGTCGTGCCGTACGCGCCGGTGAGACGGGCGACGTGGAAGCAGCCGAACGCAGCTCCTCCGTCCCCACAGCCGCCTGATGTGCGGGCGCTCCTGCTGAGCTGCTAGTCTCCTCTTCGCCCCACAGGAGCCGTTGACACGGACCAGTCGGGGAGGTAGATTCGAACAGTTGCCTAGAACTGGATCTGATCCGGTCGGCAACAGTGAGTGTCTGTCTGCTTCCAGAAACGTCGATGCAAACATCGATTTCAAAGAAGCCACACTCCCGATGAATCGGAAAAGAGCGGCCGGTCAGTCCGGCCCGGAACTTCTGATAAAGTCGGAACCGCCGGAAAGGGAAACGCGGAAGCGGAAACCTGGAAAGCACCGAGGAAATCGGGACCGGAAACGGTCTGATAGAGTCGGAAACGCAAGACCGAAGGGAAAAGCCCGGAGGAAAGCCCGAGAGGGTGAGTACAAAGGAAGCGTCCGTTCCTTGAGAACTCAACAGCGTGCCAAAAATCAACG
>NZ_JBLTJC010000321.1:0-12013 GCF_048158785.1 Streptomyces colwelliae
GGCGTCGGCGACGATCAGGTCCTCCACCCGGTCCTTCGGCACGAGGGAGGCCGCCGCGTCCTCCCAGGCGGGCCAGCCCAGTTCGTCGAAGAGGCCCCCCACCAACACCATCGCCCAGTGGTCGTGCCCCACCCCCCACTGCTTCTCCGCAGGGGTCACATACATCCCCCAGTCGTTGGG
Source organism: Streptomyces colwelliae (assembly GCF_048158785.1). Taxonomy (NCBI): domain Bacteria; kingdom Bacillati; phylum Actinomycetota; class Actinomycetes; order Kitasatosporales; family Streptomycetaceae; genus Streptomyces; species Streptomyces colwelliae. The sequence continues at coordinate 181 of NZ_JBLTJC010000321.1, forward strand.
CAGGGCCAGGGGTGACACCAGGGCGACGACCAGGAAACCGGCGGCGACCCGTTGACCCGGTTCCGGTTCGGCCGTGAAGCGGAGGGCCGCTGCCGCCGCGGCCAGGGAGAGGACCGCCGCCGCTGCCGCCTCCAGGGTCATGTCGCCCACCGGAGGGCGGATCTTCGACGGGATCAGCAGGACCGCCGCTGTCCACCAGGCCGCCGCGAACGGGGCCACCAGTGCCACCCGCAGAGCCGTGCGGAGGACGCGGCGGGTCGGTACCGAGGACGTCAGGTCGCGGGTCGGGTCGTCCAGGACGAAGGCCAGGCCCAGGGCGAAGGTGAGGGCGGCGGCGCGCAGTGCGACGAGCGCGGACCACTGGTCCGGTTCGTCGGAGAGGAGGCGGGGCAGGGCCGCGATCAGGAGGGCCACCGCGGCGGTCGCGACCAGTGCCCGTACCGGCAGGGCTCGCAGGACCGGTCGGATCAGCTGTGCCAACACCCTTGCCGTAGAAGGGAGTTGGGCGCCGACTGTCTGCTCGGACTCTCCGCTCTCCCTCGTCATCACTCGCACTTGTCGGCCCCACCAGGAGCCTTGACGCCGAGCAGCTCAGCGACCTTTGCCGTCGTCACCTTCGGAGACGTCAGTTCCGCCCAGTGCGCCTTCACCTTCGGGGTGACCGTGGACGGGCCCGCCGCGAGCAACTCCCTTACGACGCTGGTCTGTCCGGCCGTCATGGTCATTCCGTTGGTCGGCGACAGGACGATGGAGGAGCCGGTCACGGTGTCGCTCAGGCGGACCGCGCGGAGTTCGGTCACCGGGTCGGACGTCCAGCCCAGAGCCAGCCACATGATGGTGACCATGCGGCCGTCGCACACGTCACCGCCGGCCTTCTCGTTCCCGAGGACCAGTACGGAGGCGACCGCGGCGGAGAACTCCGGTGTCCGGGGTCCGCCCCACATCGTGCGGACGGTGACCTGGTCCGGTGTGGTGGACGGCTCGATCGCGCCGTCGGCCTCCATGCCGTAGCGGGCCTCGACGCGTTGCTGCACGAGCAGCTTCCGGGTCTGTGCAGTGCCGCCCGCGAGGGACTGCACGTGGTCCGTGACGTCGGCCCATGTCGCCGTCCTGGGGACCCACTCGGGGAACGCGCAGTACGTCGAGCGGCCGTGCCGGACGCAGGACTGGACCTTCTGCGGGTTGAGCGTGGCCACCGTGCGGGCCGCGACCGTCTCCGACGAGACGCCTGCCGCCTGGCCGACTCCGCCGACCACGCCGAGGGCGACCGCTCCGGCCAGCGAGCCCGCCAGTACCGCCGTCGCCGTCTTCGTGCGGCCCTTGCTGATCAGTACCGCGAGCAGGGCCAACGCCAGCGCCAGGCCCGTCAGGTACAGGGCGTGCGAGACGGCCGGGCGGCCGATCAGGTCGGAGGGGATCGTCTTGCTGCTTCCCTCGCCGACGATCGGGGTCAGCCAGGCCGTGGCACCGCCGCCGCCGATCGAGACCGGCGCGAGGACGGAGAACACGAGGAGCAGCACCGCGGCCACCGGGATCGCGAACGGCTTCGGCACCAGCCTGGCCATCAGCAGCCCGATCGCCCCGCAGAGCAGCACACACAGCGGGCCCACCAGCAGCTCGCCCACCGAACCGTGGCCCACCGCCGTCGACTTGACCGCCTGCCAGCCGAACTGGGCCGCCACGCCCAGCGCGACGAGTCCGGTCACCGGCAGGATCGACAGCGCGTGGGCTGCCGTACGGCGCCACGGTTCGAGGACCAGGACCCCGAACAGCCGCTCGGTGTCGTGGCGTTGGGAACGCAGCACGGCCTGGTTGACGCAGAGCAGGACCGCGAAGCCGACCAGCAGCGGGCCCGTCTGGGTGGCGCGGTCGACGTCCTGGAGAGCCGGGTAGCCGTTCCAGTCGCTCTTGGTGCGCCACACGATCCAGGCGACGTAGGCCGCCAGCATGAACAACACCGGGATACGGAGGAGGAGTTTGCGCGACTCGAAGCGGGCCAGGGCGAAGATCGCCCGCCATGACTCGCGGGTGGGTGCCGTGGTCGTCTCGGCGGGGGTCCGGGTCAGTACGGTGCTCATGCCGTCGCCTCCGCGTGCATGCCGTCGAGGGTGAGCAAGTAGCCGTCCTCCAGGGTGGGTTCGACGAGTTCGGCGCCGGGCGGCGGGTCGCCCACGTTGCGGAAGACGCCCAGGCCGGTGCGCCAGCCCGCCTTCGCGTTCGGGTCCCGTTCCGAGCTGCTCCAGACGCGGCCGGCGGCCCGTGCGGTGAGTTCGGCGGGGGTGCCGTCGAAGCGGACGCGGCCGGCGGCCATCACGACGACGCGGTGGCAGAGCATCGCCACGTCCTCGGTCTGGTGGGTGGAGAGGAGAACCGTTCGCCCCTCCCCCGCGCGGGCGATCAACTCCCTGAAGCGCATGCGCTGTTCGGGGTCCAGGCCGACCGTCGGCTCGTCCAGGACCAGGAAGCCGGGGTCGCCCACCAGCGCCGCCGCGAGCGCTACCCGCTGGCGCATACCGCCGGACAGCTTCTTGATGCGCTTGCCGCGTACGTCCGACAGGTCGACCTCGGCCAGCACCCGCCGTACCTCGTTGTGGCGGGCGGTGCGGTCGGTCAGCTCCTTGAGGATCGCGACGTAGTCGACGAAGTCGAAGGCCGAGAAGTCGGGGTGGAAGCCCGGCGTCTGCGGGAGGTAGCCGAGCACGCGCCGGGTCTCCTGGCGCCCCGCGGGGGTGCGGGGGTCGTGGCCGAGGACCGTGAAGGTGCCCTCGTCGGCGGGGACCGCGGTGGCCAGCACCCTCAACAGGGTCGTCTTTCCCGCCCCGTTGGGGCCCAGCAGGCCGGTGACGCCTTCGGTGAGCCGCAGCGACACGTCGTCGAGGGCGGTCGTCAGGCCGTAGCGCAGGCTGAGCCCGGCCGCGGAGACGGTGGTGGTCATGACGTACTCCAGTCGGAAAATGGCGTGAAGTGGCGTGAAGTGGCGTGAAGTTGATGAAGTGGGGCGTGAAGTCGCTTGAGGAATCAGGCTGTTGGGCCGAAGCCCGGGGTCTTCGTGTCGAAGCGGTCGCGAGCCAGGTAGAGAAGGCCTGCGGCCAGGACCGCCACCGCCGCCGCGACCGTCTGGCCGGTCGCGGTGAACGGGGCGAGCGTGCCGCCGTGGGTCGCCCGTCCGTGGGCCACCAGCAGCAGGGCCGTCCAGGCCCCGCCGACCACACCCGGCGCGAGGACCGGGCCCAGGCGCGTGGTCAGCGCGAGGCTCGTCGAGGTGAGGGCGAGCGCGGGGAGCAGCCAGGCCAGGGCGGCGAGGCCGTATCCGGGCAGGGCCAGGGTCGCGAGGCCGTTGAGGCCAAGTCCCGCCACCAGTACGGCGGTTGTACGGATCATGAGGAGCTTGAAGCCGTGCATCGGGGCTACGACGGTCATCTCGTAGGTCGGGTCGAGCACCGGGCCGTACGCCATCGCCACTCCCGCGAGCGGCAGCAGCGGGGCGAGGGCGAGGAAGACGTCGGGCGACGCGACGTTCGACGCGTCGGTCACCAGGACCGTCATCACGAGCAGCAGGGTCACCGCGCCGAACCACGAGCGGCGCAGTACCGGTGTCGCCGCGAGCAGCCGCGCGGTGTGGTCGGCGACGCCGATCCGCACGAGCAGCGACTCCACCAACCCCCTTCTGGGGGCGTCGAGTTCGGCGTCGAGGCGTTCCCAGCCCGCGTCCAGCGCCACCGGGTCGGCGACCGACGCCAACAGGGCCCTGCACTCGGCGCACTGGGCGATGTGGGTGTCGGCGGACCAGAGCATGGGCGGTGCCAACTCGCCCCGCGCATAGGCGCGTACGTCGTCTTCGGCCACATGCCAGGTCATGCCAGCTCCTCCCGCAGTTGCTTACGGGCCCGCATGGCCCGCGTCTTGACCGTGCCTGCCGGGATGCCCAGCAGCACGGCCGCCTCCCGGGTGGTCAGCCCGTCGATCACGGTGGCCTGGAGGACCGCCCGAAGCTCCGGCGAGAGCCGGACCAGGGCGCCGGCGAGGTCCCCGTGCTCCACCCCCGCGAGCACGCGTTCCTCCGCCGACGCCTCGTCCCGGTGCCGCAGCCGCGTCAGCGCCTGCCGCAGCCGGCCGCGCGCCCCGTCGCCGCGCAGCACGTCGATCAGCCGCCGCGACCCGATCCGCCACAGCCACCCGGCCACATCGCCGTCCTCGCGGTAGCGCGCACTGCCCCGCCACACCGCGAGAAACGTCTCCTGTACGACGTCGTCGACCATCCCGGCGTCGGCGCACCGGCCGCGCAGCCGGGCGGTCAGCCACGGCGCGTACCGCCGGTACAGCTCCTCGAACGCGCGCCGGTCGCCGTCCGCCGCGATGGCTCGCAGCAGATCCCCGTCGCTTCCCGTATCGCTCACGTCTCCTCATCGCACGAGCCCCGCCGATCGGTTCACGGACCGGCACATCGATCTCGATCGATCTCCATCAACCTCGCTCGATCTCACTTGACTTTCTCAGCACCCTTGCACCACCCTTTCACTACTCAATTAGTGAAAGGGTGGTGGAAGCGAGTGGTCGAGTACCGCATCGACCGGCACAGCGGCGTGGCCACCTATGTACAGATCGTCCAGCAGACCAAGCAGGCGCTGCACCTGGGGATGCTGGAGCCCGGCGACAAACTGCCGACGGCCCGCGAGGTCGTCGAGGCCACCGCGATCAACCCGAACACCGTCCTGAAGGCCTACCGCGAGCTGGAGCGCGAGGGACTGGTCGAGGCCCGCCGCGGCCTCGGCACCTTCATCCGCAAAGGGCTGAGCATCACGCCCGCCGACTCGCCGCTGCGGTTAGCGCTCGACGACTGGGCCGCGCGGGCCCGGGAGGCCGGCCTGGGCCGGGACGACGTCGCCGCGCTCTTCACCGCCGTACTCGAAAAGCACTTCCAAGGAGAAGACTGATGACAGGCACCGCCGCGATAGAGGCCGCCGCTCTCGGCAAGCGGTTCGGCCGGCGGGGAGGGTGGGCCCTGCGGGACTGCGCCTTCCGGCTGCCCGCCGGACGCGTCTGCGCGGTCGTGGGACCGAACGGCGCGGGCAAGTCCACGCTCCTCGCCCTCGCCGCCGGGCTGCTCGCCCCCACCGAGGGTGCGATATCCGTCCTCGGCACGGCGCCGGGCGCGGCCCGCGAGCGGGTCGCCTACGTCGCGCAGGACAAGCCCCTCTACCCGCAGCTCACCGTCGCCGAGACGCTGCGCATGGGCGCCGACCTGAACACCGACCGGTGGGACGCCTCCGTCGCCCAACGCATCGTGGACGACGGGGACTTGAACCCGAAGTCCCGCATCCGCACCCTCTCCGGCGGACAGTGCACCCGCGTCGCCCTCGCCCTCGCGCTGGCCAAGCGGCCCGAACTGCTGCTCCTGGACGAGCCGATGGCCGACCTGGACCCGCTGGCCCGGCACGAGATGATGGGCCTCCTCATGGCGCGGGCCGCCGAGTCCGGCACCACGATCGTGATGTCCTCGCACGTGGTGGCCGAACTGGAGGACTCCTGCGACCACTTGCTGCTGATCGGCGGCGGCCGGGTCCGCCTCGCCGGTGAGATCGACGAGCTGCTCGCCACGCACGTCCATGTGTCCGCGCCCGCCCACACGGTCCTCGCCCCGCACACCGTCGTCGAGTCGCGCACCACCGGCCGCCAACTCAGCGCCCTGGTCCGCCCGTCGAGCACGCTCGACACCGACTGGCGTACCAGCACCCCCTCGTTGGAGGAGCTGGTCCTCTCCTATCTGCGCAACCCCGAGGCCGGCAGCACCAAGACCCCGGAGGCCGCCGTATGACCGCCCTCGCCGCACAGCCGGTCACCGGACGCCCGGCCGGATCCTCGCCCCATCTGCTCCGCTGGCTGATCCGCCTGCACCGGTCCGCCCTGGTCGCCTGGGCCGTGTTCGTGCTCGTCCTCGGCGCCCTCCTGCTCTGGCTGGGCGGGCCGCTCACCGACGCGGCGGTCGAGGGCTGGAAGCAGTACCACGCCTGCGAGGCGAACGGCTGCGTGTACGACCCGAGCGCGGTCGGCCGCTACAAGGACTGGTACACCTACACGACCATCGCCGTCCTCGCCGTCCCGTTCCTGGTCGCCGCCTGGTCCGGTGCCACGCTGACCAGTCGCGAACTGGAGCACGGGACCGCCCAGTTGGCGTGGACCCAGTCGGTCTCACCGGCCCGCTGGCTCGCCGCCAAGCTCGCCCTGCCGGCCGTACTCGTCACCGTCGGCTCCGCCGTGCTCGTCGGGCTGCACCACTGGGCCTGGTCGACCGGCCAGGGCCGTCTCGACTCGGCGAAGAGCTGGTACGACATCGGCACCTACGCCGCCAACGGCCCGGCCACCGTCGCCCTGACCCTGGCCGCCCTGGTGATCGGCGTCCTCATCGGCCTGCTCAAGCGCAACTCCCTTGCCGCGCTGGTCGGTTCGCTGTTCGCCACGGCGTTCCTGTGGAGCGCCATGGCCATCGCGACGCCGTACCTGTGGCCCACGGTCACCAAGCTCAGCAGCCTCAAGAACAACGTCCCGCAGGGTTCCGGCATCGTCGTCGACCAGGGCCTGGTCACCTCCACCGGCGCCCACATCGCCGACCAGCAGTGCGGCTCCACCACCGACGCGGGCTGCCAGGCCGTCTACGCCAAGCTCGACGCCGTCAGCTACTACAACGACTACCACCCCCAATCCCACTACTGGCCCCTCCAGTTGACCGCGACCGCGATCATCCTCGCCGTCACCGCCGCCCTCACCGTGGCCGCGTTCCGACTCCTCAAGCGCCAGACCGGTCCGGCGGCGCCCGCACGTAAGGCAGCCTCCGCATGACCGCCCTGGCCCTGAGCCCCACCGCCCGACCGCAGCGCGCCGTACTGCGCCTGCACCGCCCGGCGTTGACCGTGTGGGGAGCGTTCCTGCTGCTCGCCGTGGGGACGCTGCTCTGGGTGCACCTGTTCCGGGCGCCCGCCGAACGGCACCCCGCCGACCAGTACTTCGTCCTCACCGACGTCAACAACGTCATGAACTTCCTTGGTGAGGTGCTCAGTTACACCTCCGTCGCCGTCGCCGCCTGGGCGGGCGCCGCCCTCGTCGGCCGCGAACTGGAGACCGGCACCGCCCGCCTCGCCTGGACCCAGTCCGTCACCCCGGCCCGCTGGCTCACCGCCCAACTCACCGCGGCCGCCCTGCCGTTGACCGCCGGCACCACCCTGCTGGGCCTGGTCTACGCCTGGGTCTGGACCGGTGACCAGGACGTCCTGGTCACCAACTGGTCCTACGACCGCGTCCTCGTCCCGGCCGGCCCGATGTCCGTCGCCCTGGTCCTCTTCGCCCTGGCCGCCGGCACCCTCGCCGGAGTCACCCTCGGCCGCGCGCTGCCCGCGCTGGGGGTGGCCGCCGCGGTCACCTACGCGGCGCGCTACTTCTTCGGCCGCACGTGGGACGGCATCTGGCCCGACCGCCACTTCTGGCCGCTCCAGCTCACCGCGACGGCTCTGCTCCTCACCCTCACCGCACTCGCCCTCGCGGCCGCGTACGCACTGCTCGGCCGCCGTACGAACACCAAGGGAGCCGCCGTATGACCGCCCTGGCCACCGCCCCGACGGCCCGCACCCGAGCGGCCGGCCCCATCCACGCGGTCCTGCGGTTGCAGCGCGGCATCCTGGTCATATGGGCGGTGATCTTCACCGTCGCCGCCGGCGCCCTGCTGTGGGCCTACGGCCCCGGAGGGAACGCCGCCGCGGCCGACTGGAAGCGCAAGTGCTCCGCCCAGGGGTGCGACTGGAGCGCCGCGATCTCCAACTACCACCTGGCCTACGCGGGCGCCGAGTTCCTGATCGGGCTCATCCCGTACTTCGCCGCCATCCTCGCGGGCGCGGTCATCGGCCGCGAGCTGGAGAACGGCACCGCACAGCTCGCCTGGACGCAGGGCATCTCCCCGACCCGCTGGCTCGCCACCACCCTCGCCGTGCCCGCCGCGCTGATCACCGCCGGCTCCACCGTCCTCGTCCTGCTGCACCGGCTGCTGTACGACGCCCACCAGGTGCCGGTCACCTGGAACTGGTGGAACGACGAGACCTTCGTCCCCAACGGCACGCTCGGCATCGTCCTCCCACTTCTGGGCCTCGCCATCGGCGCCCTCGCGGGCCTGCTCCAGCGCCGCCTCCTGACCTCGATCGGCCTCGCGTTCGCCGCCACCGCCCTCGCCCTCAGCACCCTCGGCTTCGCCCGCCCGTACCTGTGGCCCTGGGCGATCAGCACCGGCGCCGACTACGAGACACCGCGAGACGTCCTCTACGGCGACGGGGGCGCCGTCACCTCCACCGGCGCCCACATCGCCGACCCGATGTGCCGCGACAGCGCGGCGTGCCTGAAGGCCCACGACGTCACCGGTTTCTACAGCGAATACCACCCCGCCTCCCACTTCTGGCCCCTCCAGCTCGTGGAGACCGGCATCGCCCTGGCGATCACCGCCCTCGTACTCGCCATCGTGTTCACCCTCCTCAGGCGCCGCACGGCCTGACCGGAACCCCCCTCCCCGCGGCTCCCGGGCATCCGTTACGTTCGTTTCCGTGCCGTAGACGTCCGGGAGCCGCCCCCCGATATCCCGCACGCCATGTCGCCGTAACCAACGGTTCAGACGGGCTTGCGACGCTCGGCGAATGCAGCCCGTCGTGCCAGAGCCTTCGCCGCCTCCCGAGGTGAACGGGAGCAACGGGGCCCTCGTCCCGCTCCTTCCGGCGCTGTCCGACGCGCCCGTATCGCCGGTGGCGCGGAACAATGGGCACATGAGCAGCCAGCCCAACGCCCAGGCCCAGGTCCAGCACGCGCAGCCCTCCGTGGGCTCCATAGCCGCCCACCGCCCGCACACCGTGTCGGCGGCGGTCTCCGATCTGGAACCCGACATCGACGCGGACCTCGACGAGTACGAGGAGTCGCCGTACGACGGGCCCCAGTTGCCGCAGGGCCGCTTCCTGGACCGGGAGCGCAGCTGGCTCGCGTTCAACGAGCGGGTCCTGGAGCTGGCCGAGGACCCGAACACGCCCCTGCTGGAGCGGGCGAACTTCCTCGCGATCTTCGCCAGCAACCTGGACGAGTTCTTCATGGTCCGGGTGGCCGGCCTCAAGCGCCGTATCGCCACCGGTGTCGCCACCCGCTCCGCGTCCGGCCTCCAGCCGCGCGAGGTGCTGGAGATGATCTGGGCGCGCTCGCGCGAGCTCATGGCCCGGCACGCCGCCTGCTACCACGAGGACATCGCCCCCGCGCTGGCGGAGGAGGGCATCCACCTGGTCCGCTGGAACGAGCTGACGGAGAAGGAGCAGGCCCGCCTCTTCACGCTGTTCCGGCACCAGATCTTCCCGGTGCTGACCCCGCTGGCGGTCGACCCCGCGCACCCCTTCCCGTACATCTCGGGCCTCTCGCTGAACCTCGCGGTCGTCGTACGGAACCCGGTCACCGGCCACCGCCACTTCGCGCGCGTCAAGGTGCCGCCGCTGCTCTCCCGCTTCCTGGAGTCCTCCCCGGGCCGGTACGTCCCGCTGGAGGACGTCATCGCCGCCCACCTGGAGGAACTCTTCCCGGGCATGGAGATCCTGGAGCACCACGCGTTCCGGCTCACCCGCAACGAGGACCTGGAGGTCGAGGAGGACGACGCCGAGAACCTGCTCCAGGCCCTGGAGAAGGAGCTCATGCGGCGCCGCTTCGGGCCGCCGGTGCGCCTGGAGGTCGAGGAGTCCATCGACCGCGAGGTGCTCGACCTGCTGGTGCGCGAGCTGAAGATCAGCGAGGCCGAGGTGTACCCGCTGCCGGGTCCGCTCGACCTGACCGGCCTCTTCCGCATCGGCTCGCTGGACCGGCCCGAGCTGAAGTACCCGAAGTTCATCGCGGGCACCCACCGCGACCTCGCCGAGGTCGAGTCGGCGTCCGCGCCCGACATCTTCGCCGCCCTGCGCAACCGGGACGTGCTGCTGCACCACCCGTACGACTCGTTCTCCACGTCCGTGCAGCGGTTCCTGGAGCAGGCGGCCAACGACGACGACGTCCTCGCGATCAAGCAGACCCTGTACCGCACCTCGGGCGACTCCCCGATCGTCGACGCGCTCATAGAGGCGGCCGAGGCCGGCAAGCAGGTCCTCGTCCTGGTCGAGATCAAGGCCCGCTTCGACGAGCACGCCAACATCAAGTGGGCGCGCAAGCTGGAAGAGGCGGGCTGCCACGTCGTCTACGGCCTGGTCGGACTCAAGACCCACTGCAAGCTGTCGCTCGTGGTCCGCCAGGAGGGCGACACGCTCCGCCGCTACAGCCACGTCGGCACCGGCAACTACCACCCGAAGACGGCCCGCCTCTACGAGGACCTCGGCCTGCTGACGGCGGACCCGCAGGTCGGCGCCGACCTCTCGGACCTCTTCAACCGGCTGTCCGGCTACTCCCGCCGCGAGACCTACCGCCGCCTGCTGGTCGCCCCCAAGTCCCTGCGCGACGGACTGATCGCCCGGATCAACAAGGAGGTCCAGCACCACCGCGCCGGGCGCCCCGCGTTCATCCGCATCAAGGTCAACTCGATGGTGGACGAGGCGATCATCGACTCGCTCTACCGCGCGTCCCAGGCGGGCGTCCCGGTCGACGTGTGGGTCCGCGGCATCTGCGCGGTGCGGCCCGGCGTCCCCGGCCTGTCCGAGAACATCCGCGTACGGTCCATCCTCGGCCGCTTCCTCGAACACTCCCGCGTCTTCGGCTTCGGCAACGGAGGCGAGCCCGAGGTGTGGATCGGCAGCGCCGACATGATGCACCGCAACCTCGACCGCCGTATCGAGGCCCTCGTCAGGGTCACCGACCCGGCCCACCGCGCCTCGATCAGCCGGATGCTGGAAACCGGCATGTCGGACACCACCTCCTCCTGGCACCTGGGCCCGGACGGCGAGTGGACCCGGCACGCGACCGACGCGGAAGGCCAACCCCTGCGCAACGTCCAGGAGATGCTCATAGACGCCCGGAGGCGCCGGCGTGGCACAGCAACACCTTGACCCGACGGATCCCACGGCCAGGTCCGTGACAGGTGACGCCCTCGCGGGCTACCTGCGCGGCCAGGCCACGGAGTTCCTCCGCGCCCTGCGGCTGCACCGGGAGACCGGCAACGGGCAGAACGGCACGGAGGATTCCGTCGACGCGGCGCGCGCCCTGCGCCACTCGGCCCGCCGCATCAGCGGCAGCCTGCACACCTTCCGTCCGCTGCTGGACGCCGACTGGTCCGAGGCGATGCGCCCCGAACTGGCGTGGCTGTCGGGCACGTTGGCCCTGGAGCACGCCTGCGCGGCCCGCCTGGAGCGGCTGCTGCTGGCACTGCACCGGCTGTCGGGCTCCACGGCGTTCCCCGCGCAGTCGGCGGCCTCGGCGGTGGGCGGCCGGGTCACCGGCGCGGGCCGGGGCGTCCCGGCACCCGCGGGCGGCCGGGCCCCCGGCACCAGACCGGCCGTGGCACCCACGGCCACCGCCGAGCGCGGCAACCTCACCGTGGGCGCGGCCAAGGCCGGCGCCCTGCTGGAGCGCCAGCTCACCCTGGCCCGGACCCGGGCCCACTCCTCCGCCCTCCAGGCCCTCGGCTCCTCCCGCTTCCACGCGGTCGCCGACAAGGTCGCCGTCCTGGCCAGCGAGGTCCCCCTGACCCCGGCCGCGGCCGGCGCCGACCTGCGCCCGCTGGCCGCCGCCGCCGGGGAGCGCCTCACCGACGCGGTCGCCGCACTGCCCCTGGTCACCGCCGGGCACCCGTACAACGCGGAGGCCCTCATCCACGGCCTCTCCCCCGACACCGCCCCGCACCCCCAGGACG
>NZ_JBLTJC010000322.1:0-11974 GCF_048158785.1 Streptomyces colwelliae
AGGTTGGAGGGCCGCTTTGACCATCTTGTCGACGGCGTCGTACTCCTTGGCCTGCTGCCGTTTCAGCTCGATCTCCACGCAACTGCCGTCCGGGCGCCGCACGTTGAGCTTGACGGACTCGGTGCGCGGCCGGAACTTGATCCAGGCCACGACGGCTCCGGCGAGGACCGTGAAGGCGCCGCCCGGTTCGAGTGCGGCGATCAGCGCGTCGGTCAGCGGGCCGAGACGGCCCGTCTCCGACTCGTCCGTCGTGTGCCTGGTGACGCGTCCGCGCAGTTCCGGACGGTCCGTCAAGTACTCCCACAGGTCCCGGAGTTCGGTCGCCCGCTGGTTCGCGGACTCCTCACTCGTCACGGACAGGACCACTTCCACCGCGCTGTCCATCGCCATCCCCCGATGCCGTCGTCCCCCTGAACGGGACGGTCATGCTAGGGCGCGTGCGGCGGACGCGAGGCGGTTTTCGCCGGTCCTTCGATCGTACGGGTGACGGTCAGGATCCCAACTGCGTCCTGAGCCACTCCTCCACCTCGCCCACGTGCGAGGCCGCCGCCGCGCGGGCCGCCTCCGGGTCGCGGGCCACCAACGCCCGGTGGATCGCGGCGTGTTCGCGGCGGGTGCGGGCGAAGGCGCCCTCCTCCTGGTAGCCGCGCCACACCCGGGCCCGGAACGTCCGGGACGACAGGCCCTCCAGGATCGCGGCCATCGTGTCGTTGCCGGCCGCCGCCGCGATCTCGCGGTGGAAGGCGAGATCGTGGGCGAGGATCTCCTCGGGGTCGTCGGTGGCGTTCATCGCCGTGAGGTGTTTCTCGACCTCGGCCAACTGGTCCGGCGTGATGCGGGCCGCGGCCAGGGCCGTCGCCGTCGACTCCAGGATGCGGCGGACCTCCAGCAGCTCCACCAGACCCGGGCCGCGCGAGAGGTCGGCGACGACACCGAAGGTCTCCAGCAGGTCGCCGGCCTCCAACTGCGTGACGTAGATCCCCGAACCGTGCCGGGCCTCCAGGACGCCGAGCACCGTGAGCGCGCGGATCGCCTCGCGCATCGAGCTGCGGGAGATGCCCAGTTGGGCCGCGAGATCGCGCTCGGTGGGCAGCCGCTGGCCCGGCTCAAGGCGGCCCTCGCCGATCAACGCCTTGATCGAGTCGATGGCGCGCTGCGTCACCGTGCCCTTCGGCGGAGCGGCCACCGGGTCCGCCTCACTCGGCAGGGTCTCGTCCACGCCACTCCTCCTGTCGCCGGTCCGCGCAGTCTAGTCACGGATGTGGTCCGACCACTACGGCTCGAAACCGCGAAAATTTGACTCCTGAGGGTGTTGTAGCCCCGAAGTGGTCTGATAAATATTCCGGCAACTGCTCGAACACGCTCGATGAGGAGCCCGACAGATGGCCGGCAGCACAGTGCGGAACGGACGGCAAGGCAGACGACTGACCGCGTGGGCGGTGCGTGCGACGGCGGCGGCCGCGTGCGGCACCCTCGCGCTCACGGCGTGCGGCAGCACCAAAGACACCGGCGCGTCCAGTACCGGCGGGGGCGGCACGGGCAAGGTCGGGGTGATCCTGCCCCTGCTGACCTCGCCGTTCTGGCAGTCGTACAACGACTACGTGCCGAAGATGGCCAAGTCCGAAGGTGTCCAGGCACTGAAGACGGTCAACTCCAACAGCGACCCCTCGCAGCAGATCACCGACATCAACAACGAGCTGAACCAGGGCGTCAAGGGCCTGGTCGTAGCCCCGCTGGACAGCGCCGCCATCGAAGCCGGCCTCGACCAGGCCGAGCGCAAGGGCGTGCCGGTCGTCGCCGTCGATGTCGCGCCCGACAAGGGCAAGGTCGCCATGGTCGTCCGCGCCGACAACGTCGCGTACGGCGAGAAGGCCTGCGAGTACCTCGGGGCGCACATCACCAGCGGCAAGGTCGTACAGATCATGGGCGACCTCGCCTCGGTCAACGGCCGTGACCGCTCAGAGGCGTTCAGGGCCTGCGTCAAGAAGAAGTACCCGAAGCTCAAGGTCCTGGAGATCCCCGCCAAGTGGGAGTCCGACACGGCGGCCTCCAAGCTCGACACGCTCCTCAACGCCAACCCCGACATCAAGGGCATCTACATGCAGGCGGGCGGCGTCTACCTCGCGCCCACCCTGCAAACCCTCAAGTCCAAGGGCCTGTTGAAGACGGCGGGCCAGGCCGGGCACATCACGATCGTCTCGAACGACGGCATCCCGCAGGAGTTCGACGCGATCCGCAAGGGCGAGATCGACGCCACCGTGTCCCAGCCGGCCGACGCCTACGCCAAGTACGGCATGTACTACATCAAGGCCGCGATGGCGGGGAAGACCTTCAAGCCCGGCCCCACCGACCACGACTCCACGATCGTCAAGCTGCCCAGTGGCATCCTCGAGGACCAGCTGCCCGCGCCCCTGGTCACCAAGGACAACGTCGACGACCCCAAGCTCTGGGGCAACACGGTCAAATGAGCAGCCCACTGACCACCCCGCTGGTGGAGGCGACGGGAATCGTCAAGCGGTACGGCCCCACCGTCGCCCTCGCCGACGGCCGGCTCACCGTACTGCCGGGCGAGTCCCACGCCCTCGTCGGCCGCAACGGCGCCGGCAAGTCCACCCTCGTCACCGTCCTCACCGGACTCCAGGCCCCCGACGAGGGCACGGTCCGCTTCGACGGCGAGCCCGCGCCCCCGCTCACCGACCGTGACGCCTGGCGCTCCAAGGTCGCCTGTGTCTATCAAAAGCCCACCGTCGTACCCGAGTTGACGGTCGCCGAGAACCTCTTCATCAACCGGCAGCCGCAGTCCCGGGGCGGCATCATCAGCTGGCGCCGGCTCCGCACCGAGGCCGCCGAACTCCTCGACACCTGGGACGTGCGCGTCGATCCCGAGGCGCGCACCGCCGACCTCAAGGTCGAGGACCGCCAAATGGTGGAGATCGCCAGGGCGTTGAGCTTCGGCGCCCGGTTTATCGTCCTCGACGAACCGACCGCCCAGCTCGACAACCGGGAGATCGAGCGGCTCTTCACCCGCATGCGAGCCCTCCAGGATTCGGGCGTCACCTTCCTGTTCATCTCGCACCACCTCCAGGAGGTGTACGAGGTGTGCCAGACCGTCACCGTGCTGCGCGACGCCCGCTGGATCACGACCGCACCGGTCGCCGACCTTCCGCGCCGGGCCCTGGTGGAGGCCATGGCGGGGGAGTCCATCGCCGAACTGGAGGTGCAGCTAAGGGAGTTGGACGAAGCGGCACCTGTCCTCCTCGACGCACGAGGGCTCACCTCCGAGTCGTACGATAACGTCGATCTCACCGTCCGCCGGGGTGAGGTCGTCGGACTCGCCGGGTCCAGCGGCAGCGGCAAGATCGAGCTGGCCGAGTCCTTCACCGGGCTGTACACGCCGACCGGCGGCAGCGCCCAACTCGACGGCGAGAAGCTGCCGTTCGGGGATGTGCAGGCCGCGCTCAAGGCCGGTGTCGGATGCGTGCCGCGTGACCGGCACGGACAAGGGCTGGTCTTCGGCATGTCCATCGGGGACAACGCCACCATGACGGTCCTGGACCGGCTCGGCCGCTTCGGGTTCGTCGGCACCGACCGCAAGCGCGCGTTCGCCACCGAGCTGATCGACCGGCTCGACATCCACACCGAGGGCCCCGAACAGCCCGTCTCCGACCTGTCCGGCGGCAACGCGCAGAAGGTCGTCATGGCCCGCGCACTGGCCTCCGACCCCAGGCTGCTGGTCCTCATCAACCCCACCGCGGGCGTCGACGTGAAGTCCAAGGAGTCACTGCTCGCCCGCATGGACAGCGCCCGCGACGACGGCACCGCCGTGCTCGTCGTCTCCGACGAACTCGACGACCTGCGGCGCTGCGACCGCGTCCTCGTCCTCTTCCACGGCCGTGTCGTCGCCGAGCACCCGGCGGGCTGGCGCGACCACGAGCTGATCGCCTCCATCGAAGGAGTGGACCATGGCTGACACCAAGGCGGCCCCGCCGCTCGCCGCCCCACGCGCCACCGGGGCGGGCTCGGCCCGCACGGTCCTGCTCCGCCGGGCCCGTGAACTCGCCCTCGTACCGGCCCTGTTGGTGCTCCTGGTGCTCGGTGCGATCGTCAACGACTCGTTCCTCACCGAACGGAACCTGATCTCCATCCTGGGCGCCTCCGCCGCGCTCGCGATGGTGGTCCTCGCCGAGTCGCTGATCCTCATCACCGGCAAGATCGACCTGTCGCTGGAGTCCGTGGTCGGCATCGCGCCCGCCATCGGTGCCCTGCTGGTCCTGCCGGCCGCCGAGTCCGGCTGGGGCACGGAATGGTCGGCCCCGCTCGCCCTCGTCGCGATCCTCGCCGTGGGCGGGATCATCGGCGCCTTCAACGGCATCCTCGTGGTGAAGCTCAAGCTCAACGCCTTCATCGTCACCCTCGCCATGCTGATCGTGCTGCGCGGACTGCTGGTCGGCGCCACCAAGGGCAAGACGCTGTTCGGCATGCCCGACTCCTTCTTCACCCTGGCCACCAGCACCTTCCTGAACGTCCCGATGTCGGTGTGGCTGGCCGCCGTCTGCTTCGCGATCGCCGGGTTCGTGCTCAGGTACCACCGCGTCGGCCGCGCCCTGTACGCGATCGGCGGCAACCAGGAGGCGGCCCGCGCGGCCGGCATCCGCGTCGACCGGATGCTCCTCGGCGTCTCCGTCGTCGCCGGCGTCCTCGCCTCGGTGGGCGGCATCATGCAGACCGGCTACGTCGGCGCGATCAGCGCCAACCAGGGCAACAACATGATCTTCACCGTGATGGCGGCGGCGGTCATCGGCGGCATCAGCCTCGACGGCGGCAAGGGCACCATGTTCGGCGCCCTGACGGGCGTACTCCTCCTGGGAGTTGTCCAGAACCTCCTCACCCTCGCCCAGGTCCCGTCCTTCTGGATCCAGGCCATCTACGGCGGGATCATCCTGGTCGCCCTCATGATCGCCCGCGTCACCACGGGCCGCGCCCAGGACTGACCCCACCGGCGTCCGGCACCCGCACGGCACCGGATCCCTGTACCCGACCGAAAGGCCTTCCGTGTCCCCGACCCCCGCCCGCATCACCGCGGTCGACACCTACGACATCCGTTTCCCCACCTCGCGCGAGCTCGACGGCTCCGACGCGATGAACCCGGACCCCGACTACTCGGCCGCGTACGTCGTGCTGCGCACCGACGCGGCCGACGGGCACGAGGGGCACGGGTTCTCCTTCACCATCGGGCGGGGCAATGATGTCCAGGTCGCCGCGATCGACGCGCTGCGCCACCATGTGATCGGCCGGCCGGTCGACGAACTGTGCGCGGACCCGGGGACGTTGAACCGCGAGCTGATCGGCGACAGCCAACTCCGCTGGCTGGGCCCCGAGAAGGGCGTGATGCACATGGCGATCGGCGCCGTGATCAACGCGGCCTGGGACCTCACCGCCAAGCGCGCCGGCAAACCGCTGTGGCAGCTCCTCGCCGACGCCGACCCCGAATGGCTCGTCAGCCAGATCGACTTCAGGTACATCACGGACGCGCTCACCCCGGACGAGGCCCTCGACATCCTGCGCCGGGGGAAGGCGGGCGCCGGAGACCGCAGGAACATCCTGCTGGAGCGCGGCTTCCCCGCCTACACCACCTCCGCCGGCTGGCTCGGCTACGACGACGAGAAGCTCACCCGGCTCGCCGCCCAGGCGGTCGCGGACGGCTTCCGGCAGATCAAGCTGAAGGTCGGCGCCGACCTCGACGACGACATCCGCCGCTGCCGGGTGGCCCGTTCGGTCGTCGGACCCGACATCCGCATGGCGATCGACGCCAACCAGCGCTGGGACGTGGCCGAGGCGATCCGCTGGACCAAGGCCCTCGCCGAGTTCGACCCGTACTGGATCGAGGAACCCACCAGCCCCGACGACGTGTTGGGCCACGCCACCATCCGCGCCGCCGTCGCCCCGGTGAAGGTCGCCACCGGTGAGCATGTCCAGAACCGCATCGTGTTCAAGCAGTTGCTCCAGGCCGGTGCCCTCGACGTCCTCCAGATAGACGCGGCCCGCGTGGGCGGTGTCAACGAGAACCTCGCGATCCTGCTGCTCGCCGCCAAGTTCGGCATCCCTGTCTGCCCGCACGCGGGCGGCGTCGGACTGTGCGAACTCGTCCAGCACCTCTCGATGTTCGACTACCTCGCCGTCGCCGGAACCACCGACGACCGCGTCATTGAGTACGTCGATCATCTGCACGACCACTTCCTCGATCCGGTGCTGATCCGCGAAGGTCACTACATGGCACCCAGCACACCCGGCTTCTCGGCCACCATGCGGCCCGAGTCCATTGCGCGCTACACGTTCCCCGGCGGCACCTTCTGGGCCGCCGACCTCGACCGCCAGAAGGGACACGCGGCATGACCGACTTCGAGGGACTCAAGGCCCTGGTCACCGGCGGCGCCTCCGGCATCGGCCGGGCCACCGCCGAACTCCTCGCCGAACGCGGAGCGTCGGTCGCCGTGCTCGACCTCGACCCGTCCGGCGTCGAGAAGCCGCTGCTCGGCTACCGCGCCGACGTCACCGACGACGCCTCCGTACGACAGGCCGTCTCCGCCGCGGTCGCCGACCTCGGCGGACTCGACGTGGTCGTCAACAACGCCGGCATCGGCGCCCAGGGCACCGTCGAGGACAACGACGACGACGAGTGGCACCGCGTCCTGAACGTCAACGTCATCGGCATGGTCCGCGTCGCCCGCGCCGCGCTCCCGCACCTGCGCGAGTCCTCCCACGCGGCGATCGTCAACACCTGCTCCATCGCGGCCACGGCGGGACTGCCCCAACGCGCCCTGTACAGCGCCACGAAGGGCGCCGTGTACTCCCTCACCCTCGCCATGGCCGCCGACCACCTCCGCGAGGGCGTCCGCGTCAACTGCGTCAACCCCGGTACGGCGGACACCCCTTGGGTCGGCCGCCTCCTCGACTCCGCTCCCGACCCGGCCGCCGAACGCGCTGCCCTCGCCGCCCGCCAGCCCTCGGGCCGCCTCGTCTCGGCGGCCGAAGTCGCGGGCGCCATCGCCTACTTGGCGAGCCCCCTGTCCGGCGCCACCACCGGCACGTCACTCGCCGTGGACGGCGGCATGCAGGGCCTGCGGCTGCGGCCGGTGGGCCAGTGAACGCCCTCGGAGGGAGCGGGGTCGAGGTCAGCGGGCTGGGCTTCGGCGGCGCCGCGATCGCCAACCTGTACACCGAGGTCGACGACGAGCAGGCCCACCGGGCCGTCAACACGGCCTGGCAGCAAGGGATTCGCTACTTCGACACCGCACCGCACTACGGCCTCGGACTGTCCGAGCGGCGCCTGGGCGCGGCCCTGCGTGAGTACCCGCGCTCGTCGTACGCGGTCTCCACCAAGGTGGGACGGAGGCTGGAACCCGTCGGGGCGACGGCCGGCGACGACCTCGCCAACGGGTTCGCCGTGCCGGCCACCTCCCGCCGCGTGTGGGACTTCAGTGCAGACGGGATTCGCCGGACCCTGGAAGCCAGCTTGCAGCGGCTCGGCCTCGACCGCGTCGACATCGTCTACCTCCACGACCCCGACGACCACGCCGAACAGGCCTTCCGCGAGGGCTATCCGGCCCTGGAGAAGCTCCGCGCGGAGGGTGTCGTCGGGGCGATCGGCGCGGGCATGAACCAGGCCGAGATGCTGACCCGGTTCGTCCAGGACACCGACGTGGACGTCGTGTTGTGCGCCGGCCGCTACACCCTGCTCGACCAGAGCGCGCTCACCGAACTCCTCCCGGCCGCCGTCGCACGCGGCAGGTCGGTGGTCATCGGCGGCGCCTTCAACTCCGGTCTGCTGGCCGACCCGAAGCCGGACGCGACGTACAACTACGCCCAGGCGCCCGCGGAGTTGCTGGACCGCGCCTTGCGCATGAAGGCCGTGGCCGAGCGCCACGGCATCACCCTGCGCGCCGCCGCCCTGGCCTTCTGCGCCGCCCACCCGGCCGTGGCGAGTGTCCTGGCCGGCGCCCGGTCGGAGGCCGAAGTGCGGGACTGCGCCGAACAGTTCGCCCTCCCCGTGCCGGCCGCGTTCTGGCAGGAACTGCGGGCCACGGGTCTCCTGTCGACGGACGCCCCCGTCCCTACCTAGGAGCCGTCTTGAGAGTCGCCCTGCACACCAAGGTCCGCGACGACCGCATCGCCGAGTACGAGAGCGCCCACCGCGAGGTCCCCAAGGAACTCACCGCCGCGATCCACGCCGCCGGCGCCACCTCCTGGACGATCTGGCGCAGCGGCACCGACCTCTTCCACGTCCTGGAATGCGACGACTACGCCCGCCTGCTCGCCGAGTTGGACCAGCTCCCGGTGAACGTCGCCTGGCAGGCCCGCATGGCCCAGCTCCTCAGCGTGGTGCACGACTACTCGGGCCAGGGCGCCGACGCCGGCCTGCCCGTCGTATGGGAGCTGCCATGACGGTCGACGCGCACCACCACGTCTGGGACCTCTCGGTCCACGACCAGGACTGGATCACCGGCCCCGAACTCCAGCCGCTGCGCCGCGACTTCACCGTCACCGACCTCGCACCCGAGGCACGGGCGGCCGGCGTCGACCGGACCGTCCTCGTCCAGACGATCACCGTCGCCGAGGAGACCCCGGAGTTCCTGGCCCTCGCCGACACGCACGACCTGATCGCCGGAGTCGTCGGCTGGACCGACCTGACCCGCCCGGACATCACCGACGAACTGGCCCGCCTGCGCGAACTCCCCGGCGGCCGCTACCTGAAGGGCATCCGCCACCAGGTACAGGGCGAGCCCGACCCGAACTGGCTGCTGCGCCCGGACGTACGCCGAGGCCTCACCGCCGTCGCCGACGCGGGACTCGTCTACGACCTGCTGGTCCTGCCCCACCAGTTCCCGGCCGCCGTGCAGGTGGCCGCCTCCCTGCCCCAACTCGCTTTCGTCCTCGACCACTTGGGCAAACCACCCATCGCCTCGGGACAACTGGAGCCCTGGGCGACCTCCCTCCGCTCCCTCGCCGCGCTCCCCAACACGTACTGCAAACTGTCCGGCCTGGTCACGGAGGCCGACTGGAAGACCTGGAGTACGGAGGACCTGCACCCCTACGCGGACACCGCACTCGACGCCTTCGGCCCGAGCCGGCTGATGTTCGGCTCCGACTGGCCGGTGTGCACCTTGGCGGCGACGTACGGCCAAGTCGCGGACGCGGCGGGCGAGTTGACGGACGATCTCAGCGCGGCCGAACGCGCCGAGGTCCTCGGGGGCACCGCGACCCGCGTCTACGGCCTCTGACTATCTGCCGCCAACCGCGTCGGCGGCAGATACTCCCGCACGAACGTCCGCTCCCAGCACGCGCCCGTCTCCCTCAACTCACGCCAACTCGTGTACTGGTAGCGGAAGAGCCGGGCCCGGACGTACCGCGGGGGCGCGTCGGGCGGGAACGGGGAGCGGCGCAACAGCCGTAGCGTGTCCCGGTCGTTCTCCAGGAGGCGTTCCACCAGGGCGCCGAACCACGGGTCGGCGTAGCCGGGGGAGAGGGCGGCGAACCACATCATCCAGTCCAGCCGCAGATGGTACGGGGCGAACTGGCGCGGCCAGCGCCGAGGATCGCCCGGCTTGCCCCTGAGCTCGTACTCCCGCCAGTCGGAGTCCTCACGGGGTACGGCGTCCGTCGTGCCCTCGAGCACCACCTCGTGGCGGACACGGCCGACCGTGCCGAACGCGCCGTAGGAATTGACCAGATGGAGCGGGTCGAAGGAGCGGTTCATGATCTGGCGGTGGGAGACCATGTTGCGGACCGGGCGGTGACTGAGCCAGAGCAGCAGGGCGGCGACCGCTACGACCACGACCTCGTACCAGACGGGCGGGTTGCGTACGGGTGGCGCTGTGTGGGGGAACTCGACCGCCGACAGGGCCAGCACGATGGTGATCCAGTTCAGCCAGGAGAAGTTGCCGGACAGGACCAGCCACAACTGGGTCGCGATCATCAGGGACGCGGCGGCGGTCGCGATCGGCTGAGGGGTGAACAGCAGGACGGGGACGAGGAGTTGGGTGACGTGGTTGGCGGCCACCTCCACCCGGTGCAGGGGGCGGGGGAGGTGGTGGAAGAACCAGCTCAGCGGGCCCGGCATCGGCTGCGTCTCGTGGTGGAAGTCCAGGCAGGTCAGCTTCCGCCAGCACGCGTCGCCGCGCAGTTTGATCAGACCCGCGCCGAACTCGACCCGGAACAGGATCCAGCGGAGCAGGAACAGCACCACGACCGGTGGCGCCACCTCGTCGTTGCCGAGGAAGACGGCCAGGAAGCCGACCTCCAGCAGCAGTGACTCCCAGCCGAACGCGTACCAGGTCTGGCCCACGTTGACGATCGACAGGTACAGCACCCACGGCACGAGCCACAGCAACATCCCGCCCCAGAGCGGAAGTCGGGAGTCGAGTCCGGCGACGAGGGCCGCCGACACCGCGCAGCCCGTCCACGCGCAGGCCGCGAAGAAGCGGTCCGTGTAGTGGAGTTGGAAGACGCTCGGGGCCTGGCGGAACGGCGTCCGGGCGAGGAAGCGGGGGACCGGCAGCATGCCGCGTTCGCCGGTCAGCGCGCGGAACTGGCGGGCCGCCGTGAGGAACGCGATCAGGTAGACGCCGGCCAGGGCCCGCTGGAAGACGAGTCGGCTCAGCCAGTAGTCGGGTGCGGTGAACCAGCCCACGACCGTGCCCTCCTCTCTCCTTCGCCGTGCCCGAGCGGACCTTCACCCTCCGTGTCTCATGCCTCCGGTTGCGTAACCCAAGTGAGTGAAGCAGACAATAGTGGCGAATCACCCGGCTTGAGGCGGGAGAACACGGTGCGCACATCCACCGGAACCATCGCCACGGCCTGCGCGCTCTCGGCGACGCTCCTCGTCGCCGGCTGCGGCGGCGACGGCGGCAAGGACGCGAAGTCGAGCGGCGAGGTCTTCCTCCAGCCCCTCGCGGCACAGGGCCCCGACCCCTTCACGGACTCCACGGCCACAGCGCCGAGCGCCCCACCACGGGTCACCCGAACGCCGCAGTCGACACCTCGGAAGTCGGCATCCCCGCAGGCGACACCCACGGGGACCGCGTCCACGCCCTACGGCCGTCCGCGCTCCGTCTCCGGCGCCACGCCCGGTCTGTACGGCGGGACCGCGCGGACCGGCAGTTGTGACGTCGAGCGGCAGATCTCCTACCTCACCCGCGACCAGGCCAAGGCCCGCGCCTTCGCGCAGGCCGAGGGGATCTCCCCGGGCGGGATCCCCGGCTATCTGCGCGGGCTCACCTCGGTCGTGCTGCGCGCCGACACGCAGGTCACCAACCACGGGTTCCGGGACACGCGGGTGACCGGCTTCCAGTCGGTGCTCCAGGCCGGTACCGCCGTCCTCGTCGACAACCGGGGCGTGCCCCGGGTCCGCTGCGCCTGCGGCAACCCGCTCAAGGCGGGCGTGGCCGGTCAGGGTGCGCTCGGGGACGGCGGGCGGCCCTGGTCCGGGTTCCGGCCCGCCGGAGTCGTCGTGGTGACCCCGGCGCCCCAGGTGATCACCAACATCACGATCATCAACATCGTCGACAACACCTGGATCGAACGGCCCCTCGGCCATCGCGGGCCCCACCACGACC
Source organism: Streptomyces colwelliae (assembly GCF_048158785.1). NCBI lineage: Bacteria > Bacillati > Actinomycetota > Actinomycetes > Kitasatosporales > Streptomycetaceae > Streptomyces > Streptomyces colwelliae. The sequence goes on from NZ_JBLTJC010000322.1 coordinate 11,613, forward strand.
ACGCCGTACCCCGGCCGCCGCACGGGACGCCGACGCCGACACCGTCCCGTACGGGTCCGTCGCCGCGACCGCACGACAGCGGCTCCAGCGCCTCAGCCGGCGATACGAGTCCCTCGCCTAGCAGCAGCGCGAGCACCTCCCCGAGCCCGAGCTCTAGCCAGGGCCCGAGCGAGAGTCAGGGGCAGAGCTCCTCCCCGGGCGACGAGAGCGCGTCCCCCGGCGGTAGCCGCACCCCCGGCAGCGGACCGCACGATGCGACAACCTCCGCCTCTGCGACCGGCGGATCCGCAGGCAACGAAAGGGCGTTGAGCGCTGCGGCAACCGTCCCAACGGCTTCCGCGGAATCCCCCCTCTCCCGTACG
>NZ_JBLTJC010000323.1:0-11964 GCF_048158785.1 Streptomyces colwelliae
GCCGTCGAGTTCGGCGTACGGCAGGATGTCCTCGGCGCCGGTCACCACCACGTGGTGCAGACGCGGGTTGGCCGCGAGGGTGCCCGCGCGCTCCACCTCGGACTCGCGCCCGGGGACGGCGAGATCGTTGAACGTGACGGCGAGGAGGCGCTCGCCCGCGCCGGTGCCGTGGCCGAGGACCGTGCCCGGTGCTCCCGGCAGGCCGGCGGCGAGCAGGGCCAGCGTCCCGGAGGCGGGGCCCCCGGAGAGGTCGGCGCCGATCCCGGGGACGGGCATCCCGCGCGCGGCACGTCGTTCTGCGGGGCCCATGCCGGGGACGGGCCCGGGGTCGATGTCGGGGACGTGCCGGGGTGCGGAGAGGCGGGCGCGCACGGCCTCGACGAGCGCGTCCCGTACGGCGTCCACCGCGCTGTCCGGGTCTACGGCGGCCGCCGCGACCGCGAGGGAGGCGACCGGCTCGTACCCGGCGATCTCACGCGCCCCGGCGCGCAGGACCAGCGCATGCCCCGGCGGAATGCGCCGTACGCCCTCGTACGGCGTCGAGTCGTGCAGCGCGGCCGGCACGTCGGGGGCCGCGAGAAGTGCGGCGAGGTGACCGAAGTCGAGGTTGGCCTCGATGAGGTCGGCGAGCGGGAGCGCGGCCGTGGAGTACGCCGTACCGCCGGCCCAGGGGGTGTAGAACACCGGCTTGGCGCCCGCGAGATCACCGCAGACCATGGTGCGGCGGCCGACCTTGACGACCGCCGTGTAACTGCCGGACCAGGCCGTCAGATGCCGAAGTGCCCCTCCGCGCGCGGAGAACAGGCTCAGGCGCAGTTCCTCGTCGGAGGCGCCGCACGTACCGAGGACCGCGATCCGCGTCTCCGCGTCGACCTTCACGACCCGCACCTCGTCGGGCCGCCAGTCGCCGACCGCCCACAGCGGATCCGGGTCGCCCCACAGGAGTTGGGACCCCACCGGGTGCACCGTCTCACCGTCGAGCCCGGTCGCCCCCGCGGAACCGATCGTGGCGGCTCCAGCGGCGGTACTGCTCCATCCCACCAACCACCGCATCGACGCCTCCACAGGCTGTGGACAACCAGTGCACCGCACGAACTGGGCACCATGCTGCCATGAAGGACGCCTTCCGGAGGGCCGGAGAAGCCGCTTGAGATCGCGTGAAGACGCCCTGGACGAGGGACAACCGGACAACCATGACCCTACGTCCGCGACGCGAATGCGCCCCCGATACGCTCCCCCAAAACACCTAACGCGCCCTCAACTCCCGTGGTAGGAGCGGTATTCGGCACCGAGAGGCGGGGGCGATTTTCGGCCAAATCGGCTTTACGGGCACAGGCTCGCACACGCTCCGTACATGCCGTGCGCACCGCATCACACCGCGCACAGTCCGGGAGGCGGAGTACGCCTCCCGGACCGGTCCGCCGCCCGCGGGGATGTAGGCGGCGGTGTCCCCCAGCCCACTGGATCCAGTACAGCGGGCCGACCCACGCACTATCTATCGAAGCGCTCCCGCGATGGCCGGAGAAGAGCGCACACACGGGCGCACGGCCACACGACGGGGGCACGTCGCAACCCTGCGTGCAAACCCCGCACTCGCGTACGGACCACAATCCCGCCAACCGGAACAATGCCCCTTAACGCTTGGGATGCGGCGAACTACGCTGGGTTTACGAATGCCGGGTGGTTATGCCAGCGCGGCAGCCGTCTGTGTCGAGGGGTGGCGCATGTCCAGGGAGCAACGCGGGCCGAACGAAAAACTCGGCACCGTTCTCGCCCTCGCGGGAATCAGCAACGCAGGACTCGCACGTCGCGTCAACGACCTTGGCGCTCAACGCGGGTTGACACTTCGCTACGACAAGACGTCGGTGGCGCGCTGGGTGTCGAAGGGAATGGTGCCCCAGGGCGCCGCCCCGCACCTCATCGCGGCCGCCATCGGCCAGAAGCTCGGCCGCCCTGTGCCGCTCCACGAGATCGGCCTGGCGGACGCGGATCCCGCACCGGAAGTGGGCCTCGCCTTTCCCCGGGACGTCGGCCAAGCCGTGCGTTCCGCAACGGAGTTGTACCGGCTCGACCTCGCCGGCCGCCGGGCCGGTTCCGGCGGCATCTGGCAGTCCCTCGCCGGGTCGTTCGCAGTCAGCGCATACGCAACGCCCGCCTCACGGTGGCTGATAACCCCGGCCGACAGTTCGGTGGCGCGCGAAGCCAACTCCGCGGAGAGCTCCGGGACACCGCTCAAAGTCGGCCACAGCGACGTGCAGAAGCTGCGGGAGGCCGCGGAGGACGCCAGACGCTGGGACTCCAAGTACGGGGGCGGCGACTGGCGTTCGTCCATGGTGCCCGAGTGTCTGCGGGTGGAGGCGGCACCGCTGCTGCTCGGCTCGTACTCCGACGAGGTCGGCAGAGCCCTGTTCGGCGCGAGTGCCGAACTCACCCGCCTCGCCGGGTGGATGGCCTTCGACACCGGCCAACAGGAGGCGGCGCAGCGGTACTACATCCAGGCGCTGCGTCTTGCCCGCGCGGCGGCGGACGTGCCGCTGGGGGGCTACGTGCTCGCCTCGATGTCGTTGCAGGCGACCTATCGGGGCTTCGGTGACGAAGGTGTCGACCTCGCGCAGGCGGCGCTGGAGCGCAACCGGGGCCTGGCGACCGCCCGCACCATGAGCTTCTTCCGGCTCGTCGAGGCGCGGTCCCACGCGAAGGCGGGGGACGCGCAGGCGGCCGGGGCGGCCCTGAAGGCCGCGGAGGGGTGGCTGGAGCGGGCCCGCGACGGCGACAACGATCCGTCCTGGCTCGGCTTCTACGGCTACGACCGGTTCGCCGCGGACGCCGCGGAGTGCTACCGCGATTTGAAGGCGCCTCGTCAGGTTCGGCGGTTCACGGAGCAGGCGTTGTCGAAGCCGACGGAGGAGTTCGTGCGGTCGCATGGTCTTCGGCTTGTCGTCTCGGCTGTGGCCGAGTTGGAGTCGGGGAATCTTGATGCGGCGTGTGAGCAGGGGGTGCGGGCGGTGGAGGTTGCCGGGCGTATCTCGTCTGCCCGTACGACCGAGTATGTGAAGGATCTTCTTCACCGGCTGGAGCCGTATGGGGATGAGCCGCGGGTTGTCGAGCTGCGGGAGAGGGCTCGACCTCTGTTGATGGCGCCCGCCTAGGCGTCTGCGTGGTTGCGGTGCATTTGCGCGTGCGGGTCCGTCGTGGCTTGTCGCGCAGTTCCCCGCGCCCCTTAGGGGGTTCTGCCTCCCGGCGTTTGAAGTGACTGTCAGTGGTGCAGTGCACTATCGAAGCCGGGAGGTGGTGCACGTGCTCGGGTACGACTGTGACGTGCTCGTGGTGGGTGGCGGGATTGTCGGGCTGTCTACGGCGTATGCGATCAGCCGTGCCGCGCCCGGCACGCGTGTCACCGTGCTGGAGAAGGAAGCCGGCCCCGCCCGGCATCAGACCGGGCGCAACAGCGGGGTGATCCACAGCGGGATCTACTACCGGCCCGGGTCGCTCAAGGCGCGGTATGCCGTGGGCGGGGCCGGCGAGATGGTCAAGTTCTGTGCGGAGTACGGCGTCCCGCACGCCGTCACCGGCAAGCTGATCGTCGCCACGGAGCGCGCCGAGCTGCCCCGCCTGCACGCGCTCGTGCAGCGCGGCCGGGAGAACGGCATCCCGGTCCGGGAGTTGGGCGCCGCCCAGATCGCCGAGTACGAACCGGAGGTGCGCGGCCTGGCGGCCATACACGTCGGGACCACGGGGATCTGCGACTACAGCGCGGTCGCCCGGCACCTGGCCGAGGCCTCCGGCGCCGAGATCCGCTACGGCGCGCGCGTCGCCCACATCGACCGGCGCCCGGAGCGCGGGGTCGCCGTCCGCACGGTGACCGCGACCGGCGGCGACGTCGTCCGCGCCCGCGTGCTGGTGAACTGCGCGGGCCTGCACTGCGACGAGGTGGCCCGGCTCACCGGCGACGACCCGGAGATGCGGATCGTGCCGTTCCGCGGCGAGTACTACACCCTCGCCCGACCCGAGCTGGTCCGGGGCCTGGTCTACCCGGTCCCCGACCCGGCGTTCCCCTTCCTCGGCGTCCACCTCACCCGCGGCATCGACGGCAGCGTCCACCTCGGCCCGAACGCGGTACCGGCCCTGGCCCGCGAGGGCTACGACTGGGGAGTCGTACGCCCCCGGGAGCTCGCGGCGACGGCGACCTGGCCCGGGGTGTGGCGGATGGCCCGGCAGCACTGGCGGTACGGGGTGGGGGAACTCCGGCGCTCGGTGTCCAGAGCCGCGTTCACGGAGGCCGTACAGCGACTCCTCCCGGCCGTGACAGCGGAGGACCTGGTGCCGTCACCGGCCGGGGTGCGGGCGCAGGCGGTCCTGCGGGACGGCACCCTCGTAGACGACTTCCTGATCAAGGAGGGGCCGCTGGCAGTACACGTCCTCAACGCCCCAAGCCCGGCGGCCACCGCCTCCCTACCCATCGGCAGAGAGGTAGCCCGCCGAGCCTTGGCTGTTTTGCACCATGGCCGACGACCACTCCAAACCCCGGGCCGGGCAACCCCCTAGGGGCGCGGGGAACTGCGCGACCAGCCACGACGCACCCGCCACTCGCAAGACAACACAAGCCACGCAGACGCAAAGGCGCACGCCCCGTAAAATCAACGCATTGTGTCTGACACCGCCAACACCCCCGACGCCCCCACCGAGCCCGCACACCGCACCCGGGCCAAAGGCGAACCCCGTTTCCCCGACGGGCCCCGGCCCGACCCCGCCGGCTCCCACTTCGAACGCCGGATCCGGAGTTTCCAGCCGCGCCGGAGTCGGGTCACCGCCGGGCAGGCCGACGCCCTGGAACGCCTGTGGCCGACGTGGGGCCTGGACATCGACGGGCAACGGAACCTCGATCTCCCCGAGCTGTTCGGGAACGACAACCCCGTCGTGCTGGAGATCGGCTTCGGCATGGGTGAGGCCACCGCGCAGATGGCCGCCGACGCCCCCGCGACGAACATCCTCGCCGCCGACGTGCACACCCCGGGCCAGGGCAACCTCCTGGGCCTCGCCTACCACCACGGCCTGTCCAACATCCGCGTCGCCAACGGGGACGCCATCATCCTGCTCCGCGAGATGCTCGCCCCGGACGCGCTCGACGGACTGCGCGTCTACTTCCCGGACCCCTGGCCCAAGAAGCGGCACCACAAGCGGCGCCTGATCCAGCCGGAGTTCCTCTCCCTCGCCGCGACCCGCCTCAAGCCCGGGGCGACCGTGCACTGCGCGACCGACTGGGAGCCGTACGCGGAGCAGATGCTCGAAGTCCTCGACGCGCACCCGGACTTCGAGAACAGCCAACCCGACGGCGGTTTTGCGCCCCGTCCGGAGTTCCGGCCGCTGACCCGTTTCGAGGGCCAGGGACTGGACAAGGGACATGTCGTGAACGATCTGCTCTTCCGTCGCGTACCCCACGAGGACCAGCGCTGACGCCAGGCTCCATCGCGGGCCGTGCCCTTACCTCGTTAGGGTCGATGCCGTGGCCACGTTTCCGCCGAACCCCCCGCACCCCGGCCATCCCGCCGGTGGTGTGCCCGGGCACGGGCCGCGGGTGCGCTGGTGGCAGCGGAACTGGGTCCGGTACGGCGCGCTGATCGCCCTGCTGACGCTCTCCGGGCTCGTCATTCTCGCGCTCGTGCGCCAACAGACCGGTACGGAAGGGTTCTTGGTCGGGCTCGGGCTCGCCGTACTACCCGTACCCCTCCTCCTCGCCGCCTTCCGCTGGCTGGACCGCGTCGACCCCGGGCCCTGGCGGAACCTGCTCTTCTCCTTCGCGTGGGGCGCCTGCGCCGCGGCCCTCATAGCGATCGTCGCCAACAGCTTCGCGACCAGATGGATAGCGACGACCACCGCTGATCCGACCAGCGCGGACACCCTCGGCGCCACCGTCATAGCCCCGATCGTCGAGGAGTCGGCGAAGGCGGCCGCCGTACTCCTCGTCTTCCTGTTCCGCAGACGGGACTTCACCGGGATCGTCGACGGGGTGGTGATAGCGGGGGTCACCGCCACCGGCTTCGCGTTCACCGAGAACATCCTCTACCTCGGCACCGCCTTCGGCACCGACCAGCTCACCGGCGACCGCGGCTTCACCTCCGTCACCGCGGCGACCTTCTTCGTGCGCATCGTCATGTCCCCCTTCGCGCACCCCCTGTTCACCGTCCTCACCGGCATCGGCTTCGGCATCGCCGCCCTCTCCCCCGACCGGCAGCACATCCGCCGCGTCCTGGTCCCGCTGACCGGCCTGCTCCTCGCGATGGGCATGCACGCGATCTGGAACGGCTCCTCGACGTTCGGCCAGTACGGCTTCTTCGAGGTCTACGGCGTCTTCATGGTCCCCATGTTCGGCCTGCTGACCTGGCTCGCGGTCTGGACCCGGCAGCGCGAACTGCGCACCGTGCGCGAGGAGTTGCCCGTCTACGTCTACGCGGGCTGGCTGCCCCCGTCAGAACCCTTCGTGCTCGGCTCGATGAAGGCCCGCCGGCTGGCCCGCGAGTACGCCCGTCACCACCTCGGCCGGCCGGCGGCCCGCTCGGTCGCCCAGTACGAGGCGTACGCGACCTCCCTGGCGTTCCTGCGGCACCGGGCCGCGCGGGGCCGCGCCGGCGCCGACTTCGCCGTACGGGAAAGGGAGTTGCTGCACGAGCTGGGGCTGCGCCGGGAGGTGGCGCGGCCCGCGCTGGACTACGCGGCGCGGCGCACTGCGCCGCCGGTGCCGGTGGTGGTGCCGCCGTGGCCGCCGGTGTACGGGTCGTACGGGACTCCCCTGTACAACCCGTACCGGTCCTGACGGCCCTCAGGCCGAGGCGTCCGTCAGCTTCGCGAGCTCCGTGTCCGTCAGCTCCAGTTCGGCCACGCCCAGCAGTGCGGGGAGCTGGTCGACCGTGCGGGCGGAGGCGATCGGGGCCGCGACGGTGGGCCGGGCGGCGAGCCAGGCCAGGGCCACCGTCGCCACGGGCGCCTCATGGGCCTGGGCGACCTCGTCCAAGGCGGTCAGCACCTTCTGGCCGCGCTCCGATTCGAGGTACTGCGCCGCGCGCCCCGCCCGCGCGCTCTCCACGCTCGTACCGGGGCGGTACTTGCCGGTGAGGAATCCGGCGGCCAGCGCGAAGTACGGCAGCGCCGACAGGCCGTTCCGCGCGGCGACCTCGCTCAGCTCGCCCTCGTAGGTGTCGCGCGAGACCAGGTTGTAGTGCGGCTGGATCGCGACATAGCGCGCCAGGCCCTCGCGGTCGGAGAAGTCGAGGGATGCCTTCAGGCGCTCCGGGGAGATGTTGGAGGCGGCGATCTGCCGGACCTTGCCCGCCTTCACCAGCTCGTCCAGGGCGCCGATGATCTCCTCGACCGGGACCTCGACCTTGTCCCAGTGCGTGTAGTAGAGGTCGATGTGGTCCGTGCCCAGACGGCGCAGGGACGCGTCCGCGGCGGCCTTGATGTTGGCGGCGCTCAGCCCCTGGAACTCGGGGTGCTGGCTGACCTTGGTGGCGATGACGACGTCGGAGCGGTTGCCGCGGGCCTTGAGCCACTTGCCGATGATGGTCTCGGACTCGCCGCCCTGGTTGCCCGGCACGAACGCCGAGTACGAGTCGGCGGTGTCGACGAAGTTGCCGCCCGCGGCGGTGTACGCGTCGAGGACGGCGAAGGAGGTCGCCTCGTCGGCGGTCCAGCCGAAGACGTTGCCGCCGAGGGAGAGCGGGAAGACCTCGAGATCGGACCGGCCCAGCTTGCGAAGAGAAGTCATGACTCTCTTCAACGGCCGGGCCGGAACCGGATATTCCAGACGCTCAGGGGTTGAGGCCCTTGCTGCGCAGCCAGGGCGCCGGGTCGCTCGCGGTGGCGGCGCCGTTGATGTGCACCTCCAGGTGGAGGTGCGGCCCGGTCACGTTGCCGGTCGCGCCGACGCGGCCGATGACCTCGCCGGTGGAGACCTTCTGGCCGACGCTGACGTTGATCGAGGACTGGTGGCAGAACCACAGCTCGGTGCCGTCGTCGAGGGTGAGGATCGTGCGGTAGCCGTACGACCCGGCCCAGCCCGCCTCGGTGACCGTGCCGCTGTGGATCGCCTTGATCAGCGTGCCGGTGGGAGCGGCGAAGTCGAGGCCGGTGTGGTACCCGGAGGACCACATCGAGCCGGCCTGGCCGAAGGTGCCGGTGATCGTGTACGAGCCGACCGGCAGCGTGTACTGCTTGGCCAGCTCGGCGAGCTTCGCGGCCTCGGCCTTCTTCTTGGCGGCGGCCTCCGCGGCCTCCTTCGCGTCGGCGGCCTTCTTGGCGGCGTCCTTCTCGGCCTTGGCGGCGGCGTCGTCGACCTGCTTGGCGACGGCGGCCTCGACGGCGGCCTTCGACTTGCCGTCGACCTGCACCTGCTGCGACTCGGCCTGCGCCATGATCCGGTTGCGCAGCAGCTCGCCCGCGTCCGAGGCGCCCTTGGCGGTCTCGGTGGTGGTCACGCCGACGCTGCTGAGCGCGGTCGCGGAACCCTTGGGGGTGCTGCTGGAGGAGTCGTCCAGCAGGTGGCCCACGGAGGGCAGGTCGGGCATGGAGATGGAGACCGGCGGCTTGCCGGTGTTGGCGCTGGCCATACCGCCCGCGCTGACGGCGGCTATGACACCGACGCCCAGGACGGTGGAGCTGCGGGCGAATCCCCCGCCACCACGCTGCTTGGCGACACGGTGCTTGCCGCGGTTGGGAGGTACGGACTCCGCGCTGGGATTCCACTCCTCCCAGGGGCCCTCGTCGGGGCGGTAACCGCCGTAGACGACAGGGGCTTCTGGGGCAGCCTGGTTGGACGCCACGTGGGCGTGCTCCTTTCCTTCCTTCTCGCCTACCGGGTTAGCTGACGGGTTCGGAGCAGGAAGGTCTCCTACGCGCGTAAACCGGCCGTGTTGCCACGGCGGTCGACGAGCGATTCACCCCAAGTGGTGGTTCCCCGGTTCCCTTGCGGGATTCGGCGCGTGCGCACGGAGCCATCTCTTGTGACGGCTGGGACGACCGCGCTGCGTTATCGAACGTTAATAGACACGGGCGCCCGTTTCCAAGCTGTTCGGCTTGATCATTAACCTTTCCTTGCTGGACGAACGGCCCACCACCGGCGAAAAACGGGCGAGTTGGCCAAGTCTCAGAATTCCCACAGGTATTGACGGGATGTCAGTTGTTATGCGGAGGGCGCTCACCCGATCACCCCCGGTGACAGCTGCCGCGGATGTCCGTCTATGGATGTCTTACGGCGATCATCGCCATGTCGTCCGTCATGCCACCCCCCGAGTACCGGCGCACCTCCTTGGCGAGGATGCCGAGCAACGCCTCGGGACTCCGGAAGGTCCGGCCGGCCAGCCGCTCCTCGGGGTCGTAGAAGACACCGCGGGAGTCGCGCGCCTCGGACAGCCCGTCGGTGTGGACGAGGAGAGTGGCCCCGCCCGGGAACGCGAACTCCTCGGCGCGGTCGGGCCAGACCCCCAACTCGCCCATTCCCAGGGGCAGTGCGGGCTCCTGGACCTGCAACGTGCGCACGGCGCCGTCCTCGTGCAGGAGCAGCGGCGGCGGATGCCCCCGGTCGACGATCCGTACGACGCCGTCGCCATGCGGGAGTTCGGCGAGGACGGCCGTGGTGAACCCCTCGAACGCGTCGAGCCCATCGCGCCGGGTGCCCTCGCGCGCCAGCGCCCGCTCCAGCCGCTGGGCGACCGCCTCCAGGGTCGCCTCCTGCTCGGCGGCCTCCCGGAACGCCCCGATGACCACGGCGACGGCGGCGACCGCGCCCATGCCCTTGCCGCGCACGTCGCCGACGACCAGCCGTACGCCGTGCGGGGTGTCCTGCACCGCGTACAGGTCGCCGCCGATGAACGCGCCCTCCTGCGCCGCCTCGTACCGTGCCGCGATCTCGAACCCGCCGATCCGCTCGGCCGGTTCGGGCAGTACGGCGCGCTGGGCGGCCTCGGCGATCTCGCGCGCGGAGGCGAGCTGTTCGCTGCTGCGGCGGACCAGGGCGTTGATGAGGACGGCGAGGACCGCGACCGTCGCGACGGTGGCCGTCTCGGTGATCGCGTCGGTGTGGAGGACGATGCCGAGCTTGATGTGGATCGCGAGGACGACGGCGACGCAGACCAGGCCGGTGAGCACGGTGCCGCGCCGCGAGTAGAGCGGGGCGGCGACCAGCGGGGCGGCGGTGAAGAACGGGGCCGCGGTGAAGTCCCGCGGGGTGAGGTAGTCGTAGAACGCCCCGGCGATCAGCAGCAGCGCCGGCAGTTGGTGGGCGAAGGTGCGGGCGCAGGAGATCCGGCGTCCCTCGACGGGGCCGAGGCCCGGGTCGGGCACGGGATCGCCGGGCAGGCGCCCGCCGGCTCGCACATACGGACCCTCCTCCTCCACGGATCCAGTTTTTCCTGGTGGGGGGAGGGCGGCGAGCGGTATGGGCCGATCGGGGGGATCAAAAAAGGGGGGAAACACCAAGGGCCGGAATCCATTTCTGGATTCCGGCCCTTGGCCTTAGTAGCGGGGACAGGATTTGAACCTGCGACCTCTGGGTTATGAGCCCAGCGAGCTACCGAGCTGCTCCACCCCGCGCCGTTGTGATTGCAACTATACGCCATCCGCGGGGTCCGAAGTCACACAGGTTTCAGTCCGCCGTCAGTCGGCGGTGTTCCCGGCGTGCGTGAGGGTCTCCCAGGAGACGAAGAGGTCGTCGCTGCCGGCCGGCCGGGTGGACTCGGCGAGCTTGTGCGCGGCGGGCACCTTCACGCCGAGCCGGCCCTCCAGGTGGTTGACGGCGACCTCCAGGTCGGGCCCCATGTTCCGGTCGACCTTGCCGCCGCACAGCCAGGCGGGCGCGGGCTCGCCGAGCTGGTAGCGGGCGTGGAACTCGAGGGCGGCCTTGAGCCGGTCCTTGACCCCGTCGTACAGGTCGACGCCCTGGTGCCAGGCGGTCTCGGCGATGTGGGCGGTCGCCGCCAGCGAGTACCCGACGTGCTTGAAGTTGCGGCAGGTCTCCTGGGCGACGCCGTCCCTGAACGTCGTCTGCTTGAACCAGTACGTCGTCAGCTTCTGCGGGGTGGTGAGCTTCGAGCCCGCCGGGGTGAGCGGCACCTTGCCGTCCTTGGCGAGGTAGAAGTAGGCGGGCACGCGGTCACGGAAGCGTTCGACGGCCGCGTCGAAGGCCTTGTGGTCGTCGAGGAAGACGGCGATGCCGATCGCCGCGTCCGTCATCGCGAGATCCCAGTTGCCGTTGTAGTCCGGCAGGTTCTTCGTGACTTCCGGCTCGTAGGCGGTACGCAGCATCGTCCCGAACCGCTTCACCCGGTCCGCCGGCCATCCGGCGCCGGGCGCGTACCGCACGATCTCGGCCGCCCGCACCCACGTCGAACCGGCCCACGCGGTCTGGAGCCCGGCGTCGTCGGAGGTGTGCTCCTTCATCTTCGCCGACCAGTCGTCCATGATCTCCCGCGCCTTCAGCGCGTGATGCTGCTTCCCGGTGATGCTGAACAGCAGGGCCTGCGTGTACGCCGCGATCGCGTCCTCGCGCTCCTCGACACAGCCGTGCGCGGCCTTGCCGTTCCAGGGGCAGTCGACGTCGGCGTACGGCTTCGCCGTGTACTTGTACGACCCGTACTTGCTGTCCCGCATCCCGAAGTACGCCTTCAGCCAGGGCTGCTTGCCGGCGGCGACGTTCTTGCGTACGGCGTCCAACTGCCCCTTGCTGACCAGGACTCCGGGGTGGGTGAACGCGGCGTCCGCGGGGAGTGCCCGTGCCATGGTCCGCGTGCCGGTGTCCGCCGATCCGCACGAGGCGAGTAGTCCTACGGCTACGGACGCGCCCAGCACCGCGACTGCCCTCATGTGTCCTACCTCCGCCTTTGTCCACCGGTTCCTTGCGAGCGTGACCCGGTGGGCGGTGGGGCGCAGGATCTGTTGGGCCGATTGGTCGTCGTGGGCGGGCGTCCCTGGGGG
>NZ_JBLTJC010000324.1:0-11843 GCF_048158785.1 Streptomyces colwelliae
CCTTAGGTCGGACCAGTGCAGCCGCGTTTGAGGAGTTGCCTGCGCTGGTCGCGCCCACGCGGCGGAGCCGCATATCGATACAGCCCCGTGCCCCTTCAGGCGGGACCAGTACGGCTGTATTTCGAGGCAGCCCCGGGCCCCTCATGAACGCAGGCCGACCCATTGTCTTTTAGGGGCGCGGGGAACTGCGCGACCAGCCCCCACCGGGCCGCACTATGAACTCAAGCCAATAGCCCCGACGCCTTCCACAGCCGTCGCCCGACACCCCGCAGCACACCGATGTCGTCCAAGAAGTCCGTCAGCTTCTTCGACCCGGACTGCATGACCTCCCGCCGATGCCCACTCGCCTGCACCTGGGCAACCGCCTCCCGCCGATCGAGCCCGACGTTCGTGTACACCTCGGGATTCACGAAGGCGATGGAGAAGATCCGCGCGAACTCCCCGGACGTGACCCGCGTGAACTCCTGGGACCACCGAGGCGCGCTGATCATCTGCCGCCTCAACTCCTCCCGGGCGTAACGGACATGGCGCGCCTCCTCGACGACATGGATCCGCGTGACACCCCGGACCAACGGCTGCACCCGCTCATCCGGAAACGTCAACCGCTGCATCCAGTCGAGGACTTCCTCCCCGAGCAACGTCGCCGTGAACGAACCAGGCGTGGTGGAGATCGTCTTGAAGAGCCGTCCGAGGTTCTGATGGGCCCGGCTCACCGGATACCAGGGCGTGTCCCCCCGCGAGATCAACCGCGCGAACATCTTCGAGTGCCGGCACTCGTCCTCGATCTCGGTCAGCGCATAGCGCACATGCGCACTCGTCGCCGCCTTGTCGTAGATGTGCCGGACAAGCAGCTGCATCAGGATCAGCTCGAACCAGATACCCAGCGAGGCGAGCGCCGCGGCCTCGTGCTGGGAGAGCAGGACGCGCTGTTCCTCGCCCATCCGTTTCCACAGCGGGGTGTCGTACAGGGACACCAGCTCCGGCGGCCAGAACCACTTGCCGTCCTCGAAGGGCGCGTCCCAGTCGAGTTCCTTGTCGGGGTCGAAGGAGTGCTTGGCGGAGGACGCGAGCAGCCGCTCAGCCACCTGCTCACGGTCCTTGAGCAGGCCGAGCGCGTCGCGCAGCCCGTCGACCGCGTCGGCTTCGGTCAGGGTCGTCATGGTTGTTCCACCTCGCGGATCGGCGTGTTACCCGGGGTCACATCCTCCGAAGTTTTATGAGACTACTTGTCAGCAAGCTCGTCAATCCCCCCTGCGGGACTTGTTGGCCCGGGACGATTCGTTCGGTTCGTGCACCGGCCGGGCCTGACTGACGGAGACGGCACCCTAGGGATATCCCCGTACCGGCGAGGGAGTCGCGGTGGGACGGTCGGCTCGTGCGGACAATCCACGCTGGTCAGACGGAGGTAGTGACGTGATGATTCCGGTGGTAGGGATAGGAGTCCGAGCCTTGAAGTGGGCCTTCCCGGAAGCTTCGGAGGCCCTGGACACGATGCACGGCGTGTATCGGACCTGGCGCTTAGCGGCCGCGTTGAAGCAGCGCGACGATGGCGACGGTGACGGCGATGGCGACGCCGGGCAGGACGCCGAGTAGTAAAGCGCCGGTCTGCGACAGCCGTTGCCCACGCCGTCCACCGGGTGGACAGCGGCTCGCCGCTGACAAGCGTTGATCCTCGCGGTATGCCTGAACTGAGCCGTGCAGGCAGGACACCGACGGTCGCGTGCCCCACGCCTGCTGGACCGTACGGCGTCTGGGGGATCCGATGAGCAGTGGCTTCGCCGACCTGCACAACCACCAGTTCGCCCACCTGGGGTTCGGTGGCATGGCGTTCTGGGGCGGCGCCTACGGTGACATCGCTCAGGAGCTCGGTTGGTGCACGCCGGTGCACGGGCCGGGAGGCACCGGTGACCTGCTGGGCAACATCATGCGATCGATCGCATACGGCGCCGGTGTCGGCGCGCTGTTCGGTCACCACGTGGGGGGCCATCCGCAGTTCGACGGCTGGCCCCGCTGGGACAGCATCACCCACCAGGCGGTGTTCGAGGACTGGCTGAAGCGTGCCGTGGACGGCGGACTCCGGCTGATGGTGATGCTCGCGATCAACAACGAGTACCTGTGCGGGCTGGCGAACAAGCTCCCGGGCCGCGGCTGCGGCGACATGGAGGCGGTCGATCTCCAGCTCCAGGCCGCCAAGGACATGGAAGCGTACGTCGATGCGAAGAGCGGCGGCCCGGGAAGCGGCTGGTACCGCATCGTGCGGACTCCGGACGAGGCCAAGGCCGTCATCTCCCAGGGCAAACTCGCGGTGGTCCTGGGCATCGAGGTCGACTTCCTGTTCAACTGCCGCAACGAGCAGAACCTCAGCGAGGATCAGCTGGCCCAGGAGCTCGACGCGTACTTCGACCTCGGGGTCCGCTATGCCTTCCCGATCCACTTCAGTGACCAGAGGTTCGGGGGCACCGCCTTCCAGAACGCCCTGATCCGCGACAACGGCGGTGGGCCGATCTCGGGCCGCAACCCGGTGGGAACCATCGGCGCCTACACGATCGACACCGAGGACGCGCAGGCCCTCGGCTACGCCTACCGCACCGGCCGCCGCAATGTGCGGGGCCTGACCGATCTCGGCAAGGCACTGGTGCGCGGCCTGATCAGCCGTGGAATGGTCATCGACATCGACCACATGTCGGCCTACGCCAAGTCCGACACACTCGACATCTGCGAGCAGCTGAACTGCCCGGTGGTCTCCGGGCATTCAGGCTTCATCGACATCTCCCTGGGCGAGAAGAGGCACGAGGGCCAGCTCCTCGACACCGAGGTGGAGCGCGTCCGCAACCTGGGCGGCATGGTCAACCCCATTGTCCGGCAGGGAGACATCGCGGAGATAAGGCCCGCCGGTACCGTCCTGCCGCTGCCGCACTTCTGCGGGTCCAGCTCCAACAGCTTTGCCCAGGCGTATCTCTACGCCATCAACAAAATGGGCGGCATGCCCACCGGCATCGGAACCGACTTCAACGGATTCGCCGGGTTACCCGGCCCCCGCTTCGGTCCGGACGCATGCCCCGGAGGCCGCGGACAAGGAGTGGCTTCTCCCGAGGTCACGTACCCCTTCACCGCCGCGGCGACCGGAATGGCCATGGACCGGAGCGTGGTCGGGGACAAGGAGTTCGACATCAACACCGATGGCCTGGCCCATGTCGGAATGCTCCCCGACTTCATCGCCGACCTCGAGGCACAGGGCGTCACCGGCAACCTGCTTGATCCCCTTCTCAACTCCGCCGACGGTTTTGCCGCCTTGTGGACCAAAGCATGGAGCAGGGCCGATCTGAGCCTTCCGGCAGGTGCTCCGGCCCAGGGCGACGACATACAGCCCGGCGAGGTGCTCCTGCCAGGTCAGTCCGTCGTTTCCGGCAACGGTCGTTACGTCCTCGTCTATCAGGGGGACGGCAATCTGGTGCTCTACGGCCCCGGGGGAGCCCTGTGGTCCTCGGACACGAACGCGACCACGCCTGGTGTGTGCGTCATGCAGGGCGACGGAAACCTCGTCGTCTACCGCCCGGGCGGCAGGCCCGTGTGGGATTCGGGCACGTTCCAGGATCCGGGCAGCCATGTCGTCGTCCAGGACGACGCCAACCTCGTCATCTACCGGACCGACGGCACAGCGGCGTGGGCGACGGGAACCAGCCTGCCCACCGGCACGTCGGCCCAGGGCGACGACATGCAACCCGGCGAGGTGCTTCTCCCCGGTCAGTCCGTCGTTTCCGGCAACGGTCGTTACGTCCTCGTCTATCAGGGGGACGGCAACCTGGTGCTCTACGGCCCCGGCGGGGCCCTGTGGTCCTCGGACACGAACGCGACCACGCCTGGTGTGTGCATCATGCAGGGCGACGGAAACCTCGTCGTCTACGAGCCCGGCGGGAAGCCTGTGTGGGATTCGGGCACGTTTCAGGATCCGGGCAGTCATGTCGTCGTCCAGGACGATGCCAACCTCGTCATCTACCGGACCGACGGCACAGCGGCGTGGGCGACGAACACCGTCCAGCCGTAGCGGCCGGCCGACACGTTGCCCGGCGACATGCTCTGTGGACGGCTCGTGGAGATCAGCCGCATCGACCGGCTCCTGTCGGACGCCCGCTCAGGCAGGAGCGGGGTCCTGACCCTGCGCGGTGAGGCGGGCATCGGCAAGACCTCGCTTCTCGGCCGGGCCGAGGACACCGCGAGAGAACTGGGCATGAGCGTCCTGGCCATCCGCGGCTGGGAACAAGAACACAGCCTGGCCTTCGCCGGGCTGGCCCAACTGGTCCATCCGGCCGCCCACTTGATCCGCAAGCTGCCCGAGCGGCAGGCCCGGGCACTGAGTGGAGCCGTCGCCCTCGGCCCGACCCGCCCCGTGGACCGGTTCGCCGTCTACACCGCGGCCCTTGGGCTGCTCGCCCAGATCTCCGAGGACGGCCCGGTGCTCCTGACGGTCGATGACGCCCATGCTCTCGACACTCCGTCGGCGGAGGCGCTGGCGTTCGTGGCCCGCCGGTTGATGGCCGAGGGCGTCGCCGTCCTCGCCACGGCCAGACCGCACAGCTCAGTGGCGTGGCTGACGACTCACCTGCCTGTCCTCGACGTGACCGGCCTGGCCGCCGAGGCCGTGGACGAGCTGATCGTGGACCGCACGGGAACCCGGCCGACAGGAGCCGTCCTGCGCCATCTGCTGGACCGGAGCGCGGGCAACCCCATGGCACTCATCGAGCTCCTGTCCGACGTGAACGGCCATCAGCTGGCCGGGCAGCAGCCCATGCCCGCATTCGCCCACGCCCGAGAGGCCGCCGGGGCCCTCTTCTCACGGCGGGTCCGTGCACTCGGCGACCCGGCCCGTTCCGTGCTTCTCCTGCTGGCCACCAGCATCTCCGCCGAACTCCGCCGAGTGCTGGAAGCAGCCGAGGCCCAGGGCCTGCCGGAATCCGCCCTGGCCGAGGCCGAGTCCTGCGGGCTCGTCGTCTTCGAATCGGGAACCTTCCGGTTCACTCATCCGCTGGCCTCCACAGCGGTGCTGGCCGGCGCGTCGGCGACGGAGCGCCGCGCCGCCCACCGGGTGCTCGCGGCCGTATGCCCGGACTCGTCCCACGCGGGAGAGCGGGCCTGGCATCTGGCGGAGGGCACCCTCGGCGCCGACGAACAGGTGGCCGCCGAGCTGGAGAAGGCGGCCGACATCGCTCGGGGACGCAGCGGCTACGCGGCCGCGGTCACGCTGCTCGAACGGGCGGCGGCCCTTGGCGACAGCGACTCCAGCAGGTCCCGCCGGCTCTTCGCGGCGGCCGGGGACGCCTTCCTGGCGGGCCAGACGGGACGGGCGCGCGAGCTGCTGACCACGGCCGACGCGCTGAGCGAGGACCCTCACCTGCGCGCATCGGTGGCGGCCGGGCGCGGCCGGGTGGAGGCGCTGACAGGGCACCCGAAGCTCGGGTACCGGATCGTCTTCCAAGCCGCCCTGGCCGTCCGTGACACCGATGCACAGCGATGCGCGGGACTCCTTGCCGACTCGGCGATGGCGGCCCTGCTCGCCGGTGATCCGGGCGCCGCCGTCGATGCCGCCCTTGAGGCGCAGAAGCTCGTGGACGATCCGTCGGGCAACGTCGCCCTGGTGATCAACCTTGTGCACGGCCTGACCCTTCTTCACCTGGGTCAGGCACTCCAGGGCAGAGAACGGCTTCAGGCCTGCACGACGCTTGTGGAACGTCCCACGGACAGTCCCATCGCCGTGGAGTACATGATCCTTGCCGCGATCGCCATGAACTGGATCGGTGAACACGCGCTCGCCCGCCGGACGTTGGACGCGGTCCTGTCCGAACTGCGGGTCTGTGGCGCCCTGGGCATGATGCCGTTCGCCCTGTACGCGTTGGCGTACACAGAAGCCCTTACCGGTCGTACGGCGTCCGCCAGAGCCACGGCGAACGAAGCGGTCAAGCTGGCGGAGTTCACCAATGACGAGGTCTGGCACTATCTGGCGCTGAGTTCACTGACGTACGTCGAGGCCATTCGAGGTGATGCCGATCAGTGCCGGCGGCACGGGAGGCAGGCGATGGCACTTCGACGCTCGTGCACGGACTACCCGCGCGACGCCAGCGAAGCACTGGGGTTGCTGGAACTCAGCCTCGGGCAGTACGAAGACGCCCTCAGCGTGTTCCATGAGGGCGCCCGGTCAACACCGTCGGACAGTCCGGACGCACTGGTGAGCAGCCACTTCGACTACATCGAGGCGCATGTGCGCAGTGGCCGCAGGCCAACCGGCCGCATGCTGGGGGTTCTTGACGATCACGCCCAGAACTCCGCCTTCCCCGCGCAGGCCGCCATCGCCTGGCGGCTCCGCGGCCTCGTGGCCGACGACACGAGTGCCGGCGCGTGCTTCGACGCGGCCCTGCGACTGCACTCACAGGTCGAGTGCCCCCTCGAAACCGCGCGCACCAGGCTGGCCTTCGGCGAACGGCTCCGTCGGGCCCGTCAACGGGTAAAGGCCCGGGAGCAGTTGCGCACGGCGGTGGATGCCTTCGACCGGCTCGATGCCAGGGTCTGGGCGGAGCGGGCACGCAAAGAGCTCGCCGCGACGGGGGAGACCGTCCGAAGGCCGAGGACGGCCGGCACACTCGCGGATCTCACGCCGCAGGAGTACCAGGTCGCTCAGACCGTCGTCCGCGGATCCACCAACAGGGAGACAGCCTCGTCGCTCTTCCTCAGCACAAAGACCGTGGAGTTCCATCTCGGCAACGTCTACCGGAAGTTGGGTGTCCGCAACCGAACCGAACTCGCCCACTCCCACCCCTCTCTCAGGGACTGACGCCGCTTCGGGGAATCCCCCTGAACCGAGCCGCGCGCGGCGGCACAGGCCGGGAAACGGGAGAGCCAGGGATGTTCCCGAAGCCGCACGGCACCCCTCACCGCCATCGTTCCGGGTATGCCGCACCGCACCAGAACGGTGCCCGTGCGGTCGACAGAGGGAGCAGTCATGCAGAGTGAATCCGTACAAACGGCGCTTGCGAGCCTCGCTCGGGCAGTGGCCGGCGAGAACGGCGCGGGGGACGCGTCGGACGGTGTCCGGACGGACACACCGCCGTCCGCCCCGTCGCGTGAGCCGTCATCCGCCGAGGCCCGGGAGGCAGCCGGCACCATTCAGGCTCAGATAGGGCTGCCCACCAACGGCTCGCAGACGTTCTTCACGACCGAGCTGTTGCTGACGAGGCTCAGCGCACGGAACGACGGTTCCCAGTACGGGGAGGCGCGGGTGCAGACCGTTTTCGGCGCGGATCCGGAGTACCTCCCGCTGAGTCCCGGCGAGACGAAGAGCGTCACCCGCTGGTGGGGCGGTGTGCCGATCAGGGTCACCAACAACGCCAACTCGCCGCTGACCGTGTGGACCGGCTGAGTCTCCGCGGAAACTGAGTGCGTCAGGCCTCCCGCAGGGCCTGGCGCACCGGGCCGGTCCGGCATCTCCAGCCAGGGCGCCCGCCCAAGCCGCACGACACATCACCAGCACCGCTCAGACCGAGCATCCCAGATCCTCCGGAACATCCACGGCCACCGGCTCCGCCCCCTGCGCCGGGAACGACGTCCGCAACGTGAACGCGTACTGCGTCGGCCCGTGCGCCCGCAGATGCAGCAGCCGCTCCTCCGCCTCCGCCACGGTGGGCCGGTGTCCCGCCGGGACCCACCACAGAACCGCCATCGCCTCCCGCACCCGCTCGAACCAGTCGCGGCGACGGGCCAGCAACTCCCGGTGCTGCCCCTGGTACATGAACGCGGTCAGGGCGTTCGTGTCCCGCCACACCGACATGTTGATGATCAGCCAGTCGTCGCCGAGGACGGGGACGTCGGTCGCGTTGCCGGTGTCGGACTGGAGGCGCCAGACGAAACCCTCGGCGCTGTCGGAGGTGGCGTTCACGGGGTCGAGGGCGTCCACGAAGTCCTTCAACTCCGCTGATTCCAAGGGGAACTTGAGGCGACCGATGTTGGCCTGGGCGAGTTCGTACGCGCTCAAGGGCTCATTCATATACCGAACGGTAGGTCGGTCCCGACGATCCCGGTACCCCCGTCTCACGAACCGAGCACCGCCTCCATCACCGCCTTCGCGATCGGCGCCGCGTCCCCGCCGCCGCTGATGTCCGACCGGTCCGCCGACGCGTCCTCCACCACCACCGCGACCGCCACCTTCGGCTCCATGTCCCGTTCGCCCTGCGCCCAGGACACGAACCAGGCATACGGCGTACCGGAGTTGCCGATGCCGTGCTGCGCGGTACCGGTCTTGCCGCCGACGGTCGCGCCCGGGATCGCCGCGTTCGTGCCGGTGCCCTCGGTGACCACGTCCTCCATGAGTTCCTTCATCTGTACGGCTGTCGCCGGGTGCATCGCCTGGCGGACGGGACGCGAGCCGGGCGTCGACACCGTCTCGCCGCCCCGCCGCGTCGTCCGTTCCACCAGGTACGGCTCCCGCACCTGCCCGCCGTTCGCGACCGCCGCCGCGACCATCGCCATCTGCAACGGCGTGGCCCGCGTGTTGTACTGCCCGATCGACGACAGCGCCAACTGGGCTTTGTCCAGCGTCGTGTCGAAGGTGCTGGGGGAGACCGAGAACGGGATCCTCACGTCGGCGTCGTTGAAGCCGAACGCCTCCGCCGTGGCGCTCATGTCCCGCACGCCCACATCCACACCGAGCTTGGCGAACACCGTGTTGCACGACCACTCGAAGGCCGAGCGCAGGGGCGCGTCCACGCACCCGTCGCCCTCGTTCGTCAGCGTCGTCGAGGTGCCCGGGAGCGTGTACGGGTCGGGGGACTTGGTCGCCGCGTCCAGGTCCGTCACCACCCCCGCGTCCAGCGCCGCCGCCGCGGTGACCACCTTGAACGTCGAACCCGGCGGATAGGTCTGCCGTACCGCCCGGTTGAGCATCGGCTTGTCGGGGTCGGCGTTCAGCCGGGCCCAACTGCGGTTCGCCGTACGGCCGTTGCCCGACAGGGCGCCGGGGTCGTAGGACGGGGTCGAGACCAGCGCGAGGACGCGGCCGGTCGACGGTTCGATCGCGGCGACCGCGCCCGTGCGCGCACCGAGTCCGTCGTACGCCGCTTGCTGCGCGGCCGGGTTGAGGGTGGTGACGACGTTGCCGCCGGGGTTCTGGGCGCGGGTCAGGTCGTTCCACAGGGGGAACGGCGAGAGCATCGGATCGGTGCCGGAGAGGATGCCGTCCTCGGAGTGCTCCAGGAACGTCGTGCCGTACTCCTGCGAGGCGAAGCCGGTGACCGGTGCGTACAACGGGCCGTTCCTGTACGTCCGTTCGTAGCGGAGCTGCTCGCCGGAGTCCCGGGAGCCGGTGATCGGCCTGCCGCCGACGAGGATGCCGCCCCTCGGCTGGTTGTAACGGGCAATGGTGTGGCGGCGGTTGGCGACGTTGCCGTCGTAGGAGCGGGACTGGAAGACCTGGATGCGGGTGGCGTTCACCAGCAGGGCGAGCAGGAGCAGGGTGCAGAAGGCCGCGGCGAGGCGGATGTGGCGGGTCATGGAGTCGGTCACGCGGCCACCTCGATGTCGTACTGACGGCGGGACGAGTCGCTCAGCCGGATCAGCAGGGCCACGATCGCCCAGTTGGTGACGACCGAGGAGCCGCCCTGGGCGAGGAACGGCATCGCCATGCCGGTCAGCGGGATCAGGCCCGTCACCCCGCCCGCGATCACGAACACCTGGAGCGCGACGATCGAGGCGAGGCCGACCGCGAGCAGCCGGCCGAAGGGGTCGCGCAGGGCCAGGCCCGCCCGGTAGCCGCGCTCCACGAGAAGGCCGTAGAGGATGAAGATCGCGGAGAGGCCGGCCAGGCCCAGTTCCTCGCCGGCCGTGGCCAGGATGAAGTCCGACTTCGCGGCGAAGCCGATGAGGATGGAGTGGCCGAGGCCCAGGCCCGTGCCGAGCATGCCGCCGGCCGCGAACGCGAAGAGGGACTGGGCGAGTTGGTTCGGGCCCTGGCCCGCGTCGAT
Source organism: Streptomyces colwelliae (assembly GCF_048158785.1). Lineage (NCBI taxonomy): Bacteria > Bacillati > Actinomycetota > Actinomycetes > Kitasatosporales > Streptomycetaceae > Streptomyces > Streptomyces colwelliae. The sequence goes on from NZ_JBLTJC010000324.1 coordinate 10,005, forward strand.
CGACGCGAAGGGGCGCAGCCAGTCCTGGACCCTGCTGTGGACGTGCGGTTCGAGCCAGCCGACCGCGACCGCGCCGAAGGCGGCCAGCAGCAGGCCGACCGCGATCCAGCCGGTGCGGCCGGTGGCGACGTAGAGGAGGGTCACGAACAGGCCGAAGAAGAGGAGCGAGGTGCCGAGGTCGCGTTCCATGACCAGGACGCCCACGCTCAGCAGCCAGATCGCGACGATCGGGCCCAGCACGCGGCCGGTGGGGAGCTGGAGGCGCCAGACGCGACGCCCTGCGTAGGCGAGTGCGTTGCGGTTGGCCGCGAGGTACGCGGCGAAGAAGACCGCCAGCAGCACCTTCGCGAACTCGCCCGGCTGGATGGAGAATCCGGCGATCCGGATCCAGATCCGGGCACCGTTCACGGCCGGGAAGAGGACCGGGAGGGTGAGGAGGACCAGGGCGGCGGCCACGCAGACGTACGCGTAGCGCTGGAGCACGCGGTGGTCGCGGAGGGCGATGACCACGACGATGAAGAAGGTCACGCCCAGCGTCGACCACACGAGTTGGGTGGGAGCCGCCCGGTCGCCGGGGGTCTCCAGGTCGAGCCGGTAGATGAGGACCAGGCCGAGGCCGTTGAGGAGCACCCCGATCGGGAGGAGGAGCGGGTCGGCGTACGGGGCCCGCAGCCGCACCGCGACGTGGGCCAGCAGGGCGAGCACGCCGAGCCCGGCGCCGTAGCCGGCGGCGCCGGGCGGGACCGTGCCGTTCTTGGCGATACCGACAGCGCAGTAGCCGTACACGGAGAGCAGGACGGCCACGACGATGAGGGTGAGTTCGATGCCACGGCGCCGGGGGAGGCGTACAGCGGGTGTGGGAAGGTCCGCCGTGACGGTGGTTCCGGCGTTGGTCATGTCCGGAACTTACCCAAATGGTGCGGGTTGTGTGCCTTGGGTGGTGCGTGTGTCTCGTCCGTCAGCACCAGCGGGGCGCGGGACCGATGTTGTCGATGTAGCGCGCCGAGCCCCAGGCCCAGGTGCCGTCCGTGAGCAGGTACCAGATGCGGTTGCCCTGGACGTTGGAGCCGTTGGTCTTGCAGAAGATCGAGACGTGCTCGCCGCGGTAGGCGTACCGGATGACCCTGCTGCCGCGGTCCGGGCGGGAGCGCAGGGCGAGTTGACCGGCCGTGACGACACCCCGGTAGAGGCGCGGGTTGTCGTGGTCGCCGTGGTCGCCGTGGTCGTGGTCACCACGGCCGCCGAAGTCCTCGTCACCCTGCTGGTTCCACCCACCGTCGTCCTGACGGCTGACGCCCGGGTCTTCGTCGCCCCATTCGTCGTCGGCCACGGCGGGAGTGACAGCGGCAGCGGCGACGAGCGCACCAGCGGCAACCGCTATACCAAGACGTCGGAGGGAGAGGCTGAGGGACATGCGGGTACCTCCAGGGGTGGGGCGAACCTGACTTATCGCCACATTAGGAGGAGGAGGGGAGCTTCGCTCATCACGCTGGGCCACACGAGCGCCCCGGAAGGGGCGCGGGGCTGTGTCGATGTGCGGCTCCGCCGCGCGGGCGCGACCAGCCCCCACCGCCCCGCAGTCGACGAACTACCGCTCTCCACCTATCCGAGCGTCAACCTCGCAAGCGCCCCACCACCATCACCGGCGTCCACATTCGAGAACTCCAGCCGAGCCCCCAAAACCTCCGCCTGCCCCAACGCGATGGTCAACCCAAGGCCATGCCCTGTCGCCCCACCCTCCGTACGGAACCGCTGAGGCCCATGCTCGACGAGGTACTCCGGATACCCGTCCCCGTGATCCCGCACAGTCACCACCGCCCCGTCCACGGTCACCACAAC
>NZ_JBLTJC010000325.1:0-11783 GCF_048158785.1 Streptomyces colwelliae
CTCACCGACTCGCAGGGCCGCACGGTCGACTTCAAGAACACCGTCGTGATCATGACGTCGAACATCGGCGCCGACCGCATCCTCGCGGCGGGCGTCGACGACTACGCCAAGGTCCGCGAGACGGTGAAGGCGCCGATCACGGCGACCGACTCGGGGCGGAAGAAACGGTCCAGGTCGGGTACGCCCGCGTACAACGGCCGCCCGCTGACGTCGAGATCGTCGACGTCGGCGGGCCTGCCGTGGACGGCGGGGCCGGGTTGCTCACCGCAGGCGATGACCCGGGCCCGGCGGGAGTCGGTGGTGAGGGTGCCGTGGGTTGATCCAAGCATCGGTCCGCCCCGCTCCTGTGTGACGGCATTATCAACTGACGCACTGTCAGATTACTGAACTGACAGTGCGTCAGGAACTGTCGTGCACGCAAAGAACGGACGGACCCTAGCTCACGGCACTTTTGCGGACGGACTTGGCAATAGCCTTCGCGATCTTCTCGGCGTCGATGGCCAGTTCGCGGAGCATGCCGCTGATGGGGTTGGTGAAGCCGGTGAAGTAGAGGCCGGGCGCGTCCTTCGGGGTGTGCGCGCCGTTCACGACCGGCTTGCCTCGGGCGTCCAACACGCCCAGGTGGCCGACGAGTTGCTCCAGGGAGCGGGCGTACCCCGTGGCCGCGATCACGACGTCAGGGCCGATGCGGTCGCCGCCGGCGAGGACCACCTTGCCGTCCTCGAAGCTCTCCACGGCCGGCACGATCTCGACCCGCCCCTTACGTACGGCGTCGATGAGCCCGACGTCCTGCACGGGGATCGACCCCTGCTCGACCCGGCTGTACAGCCCGGTGTCGGGGCGCGGCAGCCCCTGCGCCGACAGGTCCGGCACGCTGGCCTTGGACACCGGTCCCGCGAGCCGGTCGACCAGGCCGACCGGCAGCCGTCGTACGAGAACGCCTGTGTACTGGGCCGCCCAGCCCGCGGTCGAGCGGCGCAGGATGTGCGGGGTGGTGCGGACGGAGAGGCGGACGCGGGACGCGCCGCCCTCGATCACGTCCACGGCGATCTCCGCGCCCGTGTTGCCGATGCCGACGACCAGGACGTCCTGGCCGGCGTAGGGCTGGGCGTTGCGGTAGTCGGCGGCGTGCAGGAGGTCGCCGGTGTAGGTGTCGCGGCCGGGCCAGTCGGGGATGCGGGGGGTGTGGTTGGTGCCGGTGGCGACGACGACCGCGCGGCCGGTCAGTTCGCGGCCGCCGGTGGCGTGCAGCAGCCAGCCGGCGCCGTCCGCCGAGCGCTCGACGCGGGAGACCTCGACGCCGGTGACGATCTCCAACTCGTGGACCTCGGCGTACTTCTCCAGATAGCGCACCACGTCGTCCCGCGAGACCCAGCGGCCGAAACGGCGCGGGATCGTCAGCCCGGGCAGGCTCGACAGCCGCCGGGTGGTGTGCAGGTGCAGGCGGTCGTAGTGCCTGCGCCAGGACGCTCCGACCCGGTCCGACTTCTCCAGTACGACGGCACGGATGCCCTGCGCGCGCAGCGCGTACGCGGCGGCGAGACCGCCGGGGCCGCCGCCGATGACGTACACGGGGCGGTCTGCGTGGTTCTGCGCCGCGGGGGTCGGGGACGCTGTGGAGTCGGCCATGAGCGCGAGCGTAATCACGTCCCACGTTGATGGGTCTCGGTCAAGCCCGGAATTGGTTGCGGATTGATCACGGGTGTGGAGGAGTGGGTGAGGTGGGTGGCGTAGAGCGTCTGGTGTGTGAGGGCCGTGGGAAAAGCCACGACGCCGAGCCCGCGTCGTGCGCGAAGGGGCTCGGCGTCGTGAGGCGGCGACCGGAATGTATGACGGGAAACCGGTGCCGCGTCCTGGGGGTCTACACAGAGGTGGCCGGGGGCTACTTGCCGCGCTTGGCCTTGTGGCCCGTCACCTGGGCGATCCACGTGATGAAGTCGCCCGGGTCGGTGTTGGCGCCGTGACCCTCGTCCCAGTAGTAGATGTGGTTCACGTCGTCGCCCAGGTTGTCGAGGCGGGCGGCGAGGTTGGCGGCGACCGTCAGCGCGGTGTCCGAGTCCTTGGTGCCGAGGCGGATCCACCAGTGCTTGGAACGGTTCGGGTTGACCTTCTCGACCAGGTGGTACATCGGGTTCATCAGGTCGAGCTTGGCGGGGATGTCGCTCGGAACCCGCTTGCTGCTCAGGCCTGTTGAGTCGTTCTTCGCGCCGTACGCCGTGAAGTGGCGGGCCAGGGTCGTGCCCGTGCCGAACTCGTTGTTCTCACCGGCCGACAGGTCGAAGGCGTCGAAGGCCGGGGTGTCCTTCTTGCGGGCGCCGACGTGGGTGAGGAAGTCGGCCCAGGTGAAGGTGGCCTTGCCGCCGGACCAGGTGATGAAGGTGTTGGCCTTCAGGTAGGTCGCGCGGGCCGAGTCCGAGAGGGCGGCGAGGTACGTGGTCGCCGAGGGCTCCAGGTACTGCTCGACCATGTACGCGTCGAGGTTGCGAGCGTTCAGCGGACCGAAGCCGCCGAGGCCGCGCAGCTTCAGGCCGGCCTGGTACTCGGCGAACTGCGCCTGCAACGCCTTGGAGACCGTCTGGTCGACGAGCTTGCCGGTGCTCAGGTCGTTGGCGCCCCAGTTCCACTCGTAGGCGCCGTCGGCGTGCTCCAGGTCGGTGATCGGGCACCAGGCGCCGGTCGCGAAGATCGCGTCGGAGGCGTCGGCCGCGCCCAGCGCCTTGAGGTACTTGTCGTAGATCGGACTGTCGCCGGACGCGCCGAGCAGGGAGGACAGGGCGCCACCCGCGCTCGTACCTGCGGAGACGATCCGCTCGACGTTGCCGGGGATGCGGCCCTTGTTCGACCTGATGTAGCGGACCGCCGCCTTGAGGTCGACGATCGCGGCCGGGGCGGTGCCGTAGTACTCGCCGCTGGAGTTCTTGAGCGTACGGCCGCGGGCGCCGGGCTCGATGACGACGTAGCCGGCGGCCAGCGCGAGGAGCTGGTTGCTGGAGGTGGCGCCGCCGGTGGCGTTGGTGTTGCCGTTGGCGCCGGGGGCGGAGGCGGAGGCGCTCGCGGAGGCGGCAGCGGAGGTGGAGGCCGAGGTAGAAGCTGAGGTAGAAGCTGAGGTGCTGGGGGCGCCGCTCGGGGCCGCGCCGCCGCCCATCGCGGAACCGCCGCCGCCGACCTCGGTGGCGGTCGACACGGACGAGGGCAGGTAGCCGCCGACGGAGTTGGCGAGCAGGATGGGGGCGTTGCTCGCGTCGACCGCCTTGCCGTCGATCTCCACCGGGGAGCTGACGATCAGGGACTGGTAGGTGGCGTCCACCGGGTTGGCGACGTACGTGATCGCCTTCCAGAAGTGGTAGACGACCGTGTGCTTCGTGCCCTCGGTGTCCGTGACGCTCTTCGTCAGTTTCGTATAGGCGTCCGGGTCGAAGACCAGGGTGTCCGAGGAGGACGAGGACGATTTCGAGCCGCTCGACGCGTTCGCGCTGAGCGCGATGCCGCCGACCGCCGCGACACCGGCGGTCGCGCCGATGCCCATGACTACCGTCCTGCGCTTCACTGCCCTGTGCTTCACCGTGCTGCCTCTCGCTTTCCTGAGCGCGTCTTCCCGACCGCGTCTTCCCGACCGCTCCTTGGCCTTGCGCTTGCGAACGTAATCGGGGCTGAACAAAATCGTCAACAATCCGCGGGGATTCATGGGGGACCCACAGCGGCACGGCCGGACCACAGGATTTTCATGGCCGGCTCTCGGCTTTCTTCAGCTTCTGACGTACCGTCAGATTCATGGATGCGATCTGGCTCAGCGGAGCGGACTGGCTCGCGGTCCTCCGTATAGGACTCGGGCTGTGGTGGCTGGAGAGCTGGCGGCACAAGGACAAGAAGGCCTGGTTCGAGCGCGGCACCGGCATCGCCTGGGCGGCCGACGTCGCCGCGAAACACCGCTGGACGGCGGTCCGTTCGGGCTTCGACGTGATGGTCGCGCCGCGCCCGCGCACGATGGCGTACGTCGTCGTCTACGCCGAGTTGGCGGTCGGCCTCGGCCTGGTCGCGGGGTTCCTCACCCCGGCCGCGCTCGTCGGGGGCCTGCTCCTCAACGTCCTCTACTTCACGCTCATGATCCACGACTGGGCGGAGCAGGGGCAGAACGCGATGATGGCGCTCATCTCGGTGGTGGCGCTGTTCGCGATGTCCTGGCAGGTGTGGTCGGTGGACAGTGCGCTGGGGTGGTTCTGATGGCGGATGCGCTGGGGTGGTTCTGATGGTCGATGCGCTGGGGTGGTCCTGATGACCGCCGCGCTGAGGTGGTTCTGATGACCGGCGACGCCCCGCGCTTCGACCTCCCCGAGGCCGACGCGTTCACCCGCGCCTACTGGGAGGCCGCCGCGCAGGGCCGTCTGCTCGTCCGCCGTTGCGCGGACTGCGGACGGGCCCACCACTACCCCCGCGAGTTCTGCCCCCGCTGCTGGAGCGAGAACGTCACCTGGGAGCCCGCGAGCGGCCGTGCCACCCTCTACACCTGGTCCGTCGTCCACCGCAACGACCTGCCGCCCTTCGGGGAGCGGGTGCCGTACGTCGCGGCGGTGGTCGATCTCGCGGAGGGGCCGCGGATGATGACGGAGATCGTGGAGTGCGAGGCGGCCGGGCTGCGGGCCGGGATGGCCGTGGAGGTGAGGTTCCGGGACGGGATCCCGGTGTTCCGGCCACTGTGATCCGGGCCGCGGGCCGCCGAAAATCACATACCCGGCGCGCGGGGGGCTTGATTCAATGGCGCGATGGCCCACATACGCGAGCGGTCTCTACAGCAGCCCTTCCCCGAGCTGAACGGTCATGGGCTTCGGCTGCGCCCCTGGGACGCCGACGCCGACAGTGATGTGACGGACTGGCTGCGCGGGGTGTCCGACCCCGAGTTCCAGCGCTGGAACACCCCGCTGCGGCCGGTCGCGGACGTCACCAGCGCCCGCGACTCGCTGCGCTCCCGCGCCGAGAACGCGGAGGACGGCGTCAGCGCGTCGTTCTGCGTCACGGACGCGGTCAGCGGTACGACGCTGGGGCACATCGGCGTCAACGACATCGACCACGTCATCCGCGTCGCCCGCGTCGGCTACTGGACCCTCCCCGAGGCCCGGGGCCGCAACGTCGCCACCCGCGCCCTCACCCTCGCCGCCCGCTGGGCCCTGACCGACCTGGGCCTGCACCGCCTCGAACTGGGCCACGCCCTCGGCCACGACGCGTCCTGCCGTATCGCCGAGCACTGCGGTTTCCCGGCGGAGGGGACGTTGCGCGGGGCGATGTTCGAGGCGGGCAGACGGGACGCGTTCCGTGACGTCCACCTGCACGGGCGCCTGGCGACGGACCCGGAGGTGGAGGCGTGACGGCCGGCGACTGGCACATCACCGGGGACCTGGACCAATTCCTCACCCGGGCCGGGGAGTTCCTGCGTTCCCGCCCGGCGCTGCACACGGTTCACCTGACGGTGACCGCGGCGCTGCGCAGCCGAGGGCTGCGCATGTACGGCGCGGGCGACCCGGTGTTCGGCACACTGGAACGAGGCGGCGAAGTACGGGCCGCCTTCTTCCGCACACCTCCCGGGCGTCTGATGCTGACCCCCCTCACCGCCGAGGAGAGCGCAGCGCTGGCGGCCCAATTGGCGTTGCGCGGCGACGAGTTGCCGGGAGTCATGGCCGAACGGGACACGGCGGCGACGTTCGCGGAGGCATGGGCAGGACGAACGGGCTCCACCTCCGAACTCCACGCACGCCAACGCCTGTACCGCCTGGACGAGTTGACGATCCCGGAGCCCGTTCCGCCGGGCCGCCCGCGAGTCGCGACGGCAAAGGATCGCGAACAACTCATGGGCTGGTACGTCGAGTTCGCGAAGGCCATCGGCGAGAGCGGCACCTCGCAGGATCCCGGCGAGTGGGCCGACTCCCGGATCGCGTACGGCGGGATCACGCTCTGGGAAACCCCGGACGGTACGCCGGTGTCCATGGCCGGGCTCACGACGAAGGTGGCCGGACAGATCCGGGTGGCCCCCGTCTACACCCCGGCGGGCCTCAGGGGCCGGGGTTATGCCGGTGCGGTCACGGTCGAGGTCAGCGGGATGGCGAGGGCGGCGGGCGCGGAGGAGGTCCTGCTGTTCACGGACCTGGCCAACCCGACGAGCAACGCCCTGTACCAGCGCATCGGGTACCGCCCGGTGGAGGACTTCGCGGGCTACGACTTTCACCCCGCCTCGGCCCCGAGGTGATACTCACCCCATGGCAACGGGATCAGGATCGGGAACGAATCTCCACGAACTGCTGAAGTCACTACGGGTATGGGCCCCGGAGGTGACCAAGCTGCCTGCGCTGGACCCGGCCGCCACACCGGACACCCCACTCGCCCTCTTCACCACCTGGTTCGCGGAGGCGGTGGCGGCGGGCGAGACCGAACCGCACGTGATGTCGCTGGCGACGCGGGACGGGGACCCGGAGTCGGAGGGCGGCGGCCTCCCGGACGTACGGATGGTGATGCTGCACGGCGCGGACGACGACGGCTGGTCCTTCGCGACCCACTCCACGAGCCGCAAGGGCCACCAGCTGAAGGGCTTCGCCTACGCCGCCCTCGCCTTCTACTGGCCCCGCCTCGGCCGCCAGGTCCGCCTACGAGGCCCCGTCGTCCCGGCGACAGCGACCGAATCCCAGGCGGACCTGCACGCCCACTCGACGGGTGCGCTGGCGGCAGCGCTGACCGGTCACCAGAGCGAAGTCCTCCCGTCCTTGGGCGAGTTGGCACAGATGTCGGAAGCGTCCTGGGAACTGGCCCGACGCGAACCGGAGACCCCTGCCCCGTCCTGGACCCTGTACCGCGTGTTCCCGGACGAGGTCGAGTTCTTCCAGGGTGATGCGCTACGACGACACGTGCGCCTGAGCTATGTCCGGGCGGAGCGGGGCTGGTCGAAGGGGTTGCTCTGGCCCTGAGCTGCGTAGGTTGCTGTTGGGCCACTCGCTTCTTTGAAGCTGGGTGCAAATCTAACCACTGTCACGAGCTGTGACTGGTTAGAAAGGACCCCAGCTTCCAGAGGGACCACGGCCGTTGTGCGGGTCAGTCCAACAGGCCGTCGTAGTCGGGCAGTTTGTACGTCGTGTCGGCGTAGCCGCCGGACAGGTCGGTCGTGTTGTTGCCGATGTTGGCGATGATGTCGTAGCCGTTCGCTTCGATCGCCTGGCGCTGCGAGGTCTTGAAGTCGGCGATGGACTTGGTCAGCAGCTCTGCGACCGTGCGCGCGTAGAGGCCGTCGACCGTGTAACCGACCGTCGTCAGGTTGGACTTGGTGACCGCGTTGAACAGGTTGCTGCGGGCGCTGACGAAGAACACGCTGACGCCCTTGGCGTGCGCGTCCTGGGCGAGGGCGAGCACCGGCGGGGTCGCGGGGACGGTGACGCCGCCCTCGAAGTAGGTCTCCAGCGAGGTGTTGTCGATGTCGAGCACGATCGCCAGCTTGGCGCCCGAGGTGTTGGCGGCGGCACGGGAGTCGATGTAGGTCTGCGCGGGGCCGGTGACGGCGGCGACGTCGGTCAGCCACTGGGACTCGGTTACGGTCGAGTCGGCGGCCTGCGCGGGCAGGGCGGCGGCGAGCGTCAGGGCGAGGCCGGCGACGGCGGCCACGGCTCCGCCGCGTGCGGTGAGACGGTTCATCGTGTGGGTGCTCCTCAGGTCACGGCCGCCGCCGGTGATGTACCGGTGGCGGTCGTTCCGCAACACTGCTGGGGGTGGGCGAGCACGGGGTGACCCGGAGGGGTCCGTGGGGCGACGCAACCCCCATGTTCTGCCCCGTAGCCTGTGAATTTCCCCTGAGCGCGGGCGACTTGAGGGAGTCTTCGGCTCCGGATGACGGCGGGGCCGTAACCCTTCCTATCTGATGAGCCGTCAGCTTCAATGGGCGGTGTGATGGGACACGCAGGGGCGGCCGCGGCCGCCGTCCGGTACCTCAGGTCGGCCGGAAGCGCTCCGGCCGCGCAGCCTGTCGAGGCGCTGCCGCGGCCGGAGCTTCGGTGTGTCACGGACGACGAGCGGGCACCGGTCGACCAGGGTGAATTCCGGCGCGTCCTGGGCACGTTCGCGACTGGCGTGACCGTGATCACCGCCCCGGCGGCCGCCGGCGAACCCGGCCCCGCCGGCTTCGCCTGCCAGTCCTTCTCCGCCCTCTCCCTCGACCCACCCCTCGTCGTCTTCATGGTCGGCCGTACATCGACGACCTGGCCGCGCATCGCCCGCGCCGGCGTCTTCTGCGTCAACGTACTCGCCGCCCACCAGGGCGAGTTGTGCCGCGGCTTCGCGGTACCCGGCACGGACAAGTTCGCGGACGTCCCGTACGACGCCTCCCCGGTCTCCGGCTCCCCCCGCCTCACCGACGCCGCCGCCTGGGTCGACTGCACGATCCACGCGGTGCACACCGGGGGCGACCATCTGATCGTGGTGGGACGGGTGGACGGGCTGGGCACCAACGAGGGTGAAGGAGCACCCCTGTTGTTCCATCGGGGCCGCTTCCTCTGATCGCCAGTAGGACTGGATCTGACCTACCCCGCCCCTATCGTCGCCCCCGAAACCCGGCAGCGACGAAGGGAACCCCGACGATGTCCCACCACACCAACTCCGCCCCGGAGGGCTACACCACCGTCTCCCCCTGGGTCGCCACCGACGACACGGGAGCCTTCCTCGACTTCGTCAACGAGGCCTTCGGCGGGAAGGAACTCGGGCGGGTGGTGACCGAGGGCGGGGCGATCGGGCACGGCGAGATCCGGGTCGGGGACACGGTCGTGCTGGCCTTCGACCGCAGCCCGGACTGGCCCGTCATGCCGAGCCTGCTGCGCGTGTTCGTACCCGACGCGGACCAGGCGTTCACCCGGGCCGTCGACGCCGGCGGCCGCATCGTCACACACCTGGCGAACGACGCCTTCGGACAGCGCGGCGGGCGGATCAAGGACCCCTTCGGCAACATCTGGTGGGTGGTCGCCCACGTGGAGGACGTCCCCGAGGACGAGATGTGGGAGCGGCTACGGCGACCCGAGTACGCCGAGGTCATGCGCGTCGCCCAGGAGACGTTCGACGCCGAACTCAGCGGCCGGGGTCGCGGGCGCAGCAGCGCGCCCGTGCGGACAGCGGTTCCTCCGAGTGCCGCTGAGTAACCCGCGCTCCGAGGCTGAGCCCGCGTACTCATGAAGGTCCGCCGCTCCTCCGACAGTCTTGCTCTCAGACCGATTCGAGCATTCGAGCATCTGACCGGGGGACCTCCACCATGAGCAAGCGCACGCGAGTCGCCGTTCTCACGTCCGTCCTGATATCCACTGCCTGGCTGCTGTCCGCCTGCTCGTTCTCCACGGCGGATGCCATGTGCGGCGGGGGTGAGTACCCGGTCCTGGCCGTGGGCAGCACCGCGGGCGGCGCCTGCGTGAAGAACGGCGACACCCCGCCGAGCGGCTATGCGCGGTACCCGAAGGGGAAGGTGCCGCAGCACGTCGACGACAAGTGGGACACGTACTGGCAGACCCACACCGTGGACGCGAAGGGGAACATCACCTCCGCCTCGTAGCCGTCACGCCACCGCGACCGCGACCGTCCCCACGACCGGCCGCCGCCGGATCACCAGCGCCATCAACGCCGCCACCGCGCACAGCGCCCCCGACACGTACCAGACCATGTCGTACGACCCGAACGCGTCCCGGGCGACCCCGCCCAGGAAGGCGACCAGCGCCGCGCCGATCTGGTGGGAGGCGAGGACCCAGCCGAAGACGATCGCGCTGTCCTCGCCGTACTGCTCGCGGCACAGGGCGAGGGTCGGGGGGACCGTGGCGACCCAGTCGAGGCCGTAGAAGACGATGAAGAAGAGCATGGGCGGGTGGACCGTGGGGGCCAGCAGCATGGGGAGGAAGAGGAGGGAGATGCCGCGCAGGGCGTAGTAGACGGCGAGCAGGCGGCGGGGTTCGAAGCGGTCGGTGAACCAGCCGGAGGCGATCGTGCCGACGACGTCGAAGACGCCGATCACCGCGAGCAGCGAGGCCGCCGCCGTGATGGGCATGCCGTGGTCGTGGGCGGCGGGCACGAAGTGGGTCTGGATCAGACCGTTCGTGGACGCGCCGCAGATCGCGAAGGTCCCGGCCAGCAGCCAGAACGGGCCGGTGCGCACCGCCTTGAACAGCACCGAGACCGTACGGCGGGCCGCGCCCGTCACCGGTTCCGGCTTCGGTACGAACTCGGTCGCGCCGTACGGCTTCGCGCCCACGTCCGCCGGGTGGTCCCGCAGCAGCAGCCACACGAAGGGAACCACCGCGAGCGCCGCGAGGGAGACGGTCACGGCCGCCGGGCGCCAGCTGTGCTCCTCGACTATCCAGGACAGCAGCGGCAGGAAGATCAGCTGGCCGGACGCCGAGGCCGCCGTGAGGATGCCGGTGACCAGGCCCTTCCGCGCGGTGAACCAGCGGTTGGTGACCGTCGCCGCGAAGGCGAGCGCCATCGAACCACTGCCAAGCCCCACCAACAGGCCCCAGCACAGCAGCAGTTGCCACGGCGCCGTCATCCACACCGTCAGGCCGGACCCGAGCGCGATCACGGTCAGCGCGACCGCGACCACCCGCCGGATGCCGAAGCGGTCCATCAGCGCCGCCGCGAAGGGTGCCGTCAGCCCGTACAGCGCGAGGTTGATGGACGCCGCGGCCCCGATCGTGCCGCGCGACCAACCGAACTCCTGGTGCAGCGGATCGATCAACAACCCGGGCAGCGAACGGAAGGCCGCCGCACCAATGATCGTCACGAACGTGACGGCGGCGACGAACCAGGCACGGTTGATGCCGGTACGACGGCTACCGCTACGGCTGCGGCCACTGGGCTCGGGGCCGGGCTCCCCGGCAGTGCTGGGGCCGGGCGTGGCATCGGTTGTCTGAGTCACGTCAATGAGCTTCCGCCATCCCGCCCCTCCCGAGCCACTGGCCCGAAGGACAGCATTCGCTAGGATCAGGCCATACAATCGAGCCATGGCCACAGCCTCAGCAGCCTCAGCCACCACCGCCTTCCGCCCCCACCGCGTCGTCGTCCTCGCCCTCGACGGCCTCCTCCCCTTCGAGCTGGGCATCCCGCACCGCATCTTCGGCCGGCCCAGGGACGCCGAGGGGCGGCTGCTGTACGAGGTCGTCACCTGCTCGGTCCGCCCGCCCGGCCCGGTCGACACCGACGCCGACTTCGCCATCCACGTCCCGAACGGCCCGGAGGCCCTCGCCACCGCCGACACCGTGATCATCCCGGCGTCGTACGAACTCGGCCCGGTCTTCGAGGAGGGCGTCCTCACCCCCGAACTCACCGCCGCCCTCTCCCACATCCGCCCCGGCACCCGCCTCGCCTCCATCTGCACCGGCGTCTACGTCCTCGCCGCCGCCGGCCTCCTCGACGGCCGCCCCGCCACCACGCACTGGGCGGACGCCGAACGCTTCCAGGAACTGTTCCCGCAGATCGAGGTCGACGCGGACGTCCTGTTCATCGACGACGGCGACGTCCTCACCTCCGCCGGTGTCGCCGCCGGCATCGACCTGTGCCTGCACATGGTCCGCCGCGACCACGGCACCGCGGTCGCCAACGACGTCGCCCGCCGCACGGTCGGCGATCCGGTAGCGACGGTCCTTGGAGGGGCGCGTGGAGAAGCAGAAGGTCGCGTACGAGCAGCGGCAGGCGGAACTCGCACAGGTTCGAACCATCGGCGTCGAGCATGAAGCGGAGCAGTTACGACAGTTGCTGCGGGACGCCCTGGTAGGGGATGCGCCAGCTTC
>NZ_JBLTJC010000326.1:0-11771 GCF_048158785.1 Streptomyces colwelliae
CCCGAACCCCGCATCCCCACCACGGCCGACGCAGGACCGATGAGCTACGCGATCTTCCAACTCGCCCGCTCCCACCGCGCGTACGCCGCCGCCCTGCTGCGCGAGATGGACCTGCATCCCGGACAGGAACTGGTGCTGATGCACCTCTTCGACCGGGACGGCCAGTCCCAGTCCGAACTGCTCGAATGCCTCGGCGTGGACCACTCCACCATCTCCAAGGCGCTACGCCGCATGCAGGACGCCGGCCTGGTCGTCCGCGAGCCGGCCGCACATGACCGGCGCGTCATGGTGGTCCACCTCACCGACAAGGGCAAGGCTATGCGCGAGCCCATCACGGCCCTGTGGCAGGCCCTGGAGGAGACCACCGCCCGGAATCTATCGGAGCGGCAGGCGGAGTCCTTCGTCGAGACCGCCTACGCCATCACCGAGGCGATCAGCAACCGCGCGCTGCCCGAGGAAGAGTCCACCTGACTCCCCGGTGTGCGCCCCATGCCCGCGTACGCCACACCACACATGAAAAACGGGCACGCGGACCGAGGCGCACACCGTCCCGCATGCGGCGCGACCACCTCCAGCCAGGCCCTGTCACCCACCCCGTACCGGCTGTCCCGGACGCGGCACGTGGCGGCGAGGCGCGCTACGGATGCGCCACCACGGCCCGCCTCTCCGGGCCCCGCCCGGCGCGCGGGCGCCTGTGCCCGCAGCCACCTCCCACCAGCCTGATGGAAAGTGAGACTCCCATGCCTGCCACCGACTCAACCGCCCTCCCGGTCCTCGTCGTCGGGGCGACCGGCTCCCTGGGGAGCAAGGTCGTCGACGAACTGCTCAAGCGCGGCAAGAACGTCCGCGCCCTGGTCCGGCCGACCACCGACGCCGGCAGACTCGAAAGCCGGGGCGTGGAGATCGCGCGCGGCGACATGCTCGACGTCGACTCGCTCGTCGCCGCCATGAACGGCGCCGACGCCGTCATCACCACCGCCGCCGGCTACACCCGCGGCGGCAAGAACGCCAACGACATCGACACCATCGGCAACGCCAACCTCGCCGAGGCCGCCCACCGCACCGGCATCCGGCGGTTCGTCCTGACCAGCATCCTCACCAGCGACCAGACCCCGGATGTCCCGCACTTCTGGCACAAGAAGCTCGCCGAGGACAAGCTCGAACAGCTCGGCGTCCCCTTCGTCGCCCTGCGCCCGGGGGCCTTCCTCGACCAGGTCGCGACCATGGCGGGCAACCCGCTCGACAAGGGCCGTCTGATCTGGATGTCCAAGGCCACCGTCCCGCTGACCTTCGTCCGCACCTCCGATCTCGCGGCGTACCTGGCGGCCGCCGTCGACGCCCAGGCCGCCGACGATGAGCGCATCGACATCGGCTGGGACCGCCCGGTCAGCATGCGCGAGGTGGCCGACCTGATGGGCCACCGGGCCGGAAGGAAGATCAAGGTGTGGGCGGTCCCCTCCGTCGTCGTCCGCGCCGCAGGAGCCGTCGTCGGCCGCTTCAACCCGGTGGTCAAGGACATGGCCGCGATGTTCGGCTGGTTCGACACCGGACGCTACGTAGCCGACCCCAGCCGCCAGGAGCAGCTGTTCGGCCCCGTCCCCACGGCCGAGGACGTCCTCGCCCGGTTCACCGACGAGCTGCGCACCGCACAGCACCGGTGACAGGTCCGCGTCCCGCCCCTCGCCGCTCGGCCGCCTGACCAGAACGCCTCGGGCCTGTCCCCTTGGATCCGAGAACGGAGACACTCATGAACGGATCGACCCTCCAGACGTTCGCCGCCGAGTGCGCGGAGGAACTTCCCGCAGCCCGGCTGGAGCATCCCTTCGGCCCGGACTGGGAGGTCTTCAAGGTACGCGGCAAGGTGTTCATGCTGATGACCGAGGTTCCCGGGCGCCCCGTCGTGATCCTCAAGGCGGACCCCGACGAGGCCCAGGCTCTCCGCGAACACAACAGCCACATCACCCCCGGCTACCACATGAACAAGAAACACTGGATCACGCTGGAGGACGGGACACGCGTCGACAACGAGCTCGTCAGGGAACTCGTCACCGACTCCTACCTGCTCGTCGTCTCCCACTTGCCCAAAGCCGAGCAGCCCGTCGACCCGCACACCTACGGCACCAGCACTTGAGCGGGCCGGTGAGCGCGGGCCGGTGACCGCCTCCAGGGCACCGCCCGCAAGGCCTGCTGCCTCCACCGGCTGGACGGTCGCCGCATCAACCTCAGATGGCCGGCCAGTCCGCTGCCCTGGGCCCTCAGGAATCCGCGAACCTGTCGGTTTCCACCCGGGGCAACATCGAGGGGGACTCTCAACGCCGCTGTGTAGTACGGGACTTCAGGCGCCGAACTCCCGGGAGAGCGCGGGCCTTCGTCCTGTCCGCCGCGCTCGGACGGGACAGGCCCCGCGCCCTGCCTGGTCCTCCCGTATTTCGCGGATGTTGCGCGAAGTCTTGACGCGCCCCGCCCTGTTGCGTAGATATGACTGCGCGGTCATGACAGCGCAGTCATAGACCGGAGTCGGGCTAGGATGCGGCTGCCGGAGATCGGGAGACACCATGACACCAGTGGCAGGACGTGGCGCGGGTGCCGCGCCGCGCAGCGTGGACGTGGCACGCCTCGCGGGTGTGTCGCAGAAGACGGTGTCCCGGGTCATGAACGACGAGCCGTACGTCTCCGAAGACGTACGCCGTCGTGTCCTCGCGGCGGCCGGGGAACTCGGTTACCGCTCCAACAACGCCGCCCGCGCACTCGCCTCCGGACGCACCCGGTCCATCGGCGTCGTGACGCTCGGCACCGCCCTGTACGGCCCCGCCTCGCTGCTCATGGGCGTCGAACGGGCCGTACGGGACACCGGCTACGCGCTCCGTGTCGTCAACACGATGGAGGGCGAGTCGGCGGGCATCGCCGGAGCCGTCGACTCGCTCCTGGACCAGGGCGTGGACGGCATCGTCATCTCCGAGCCGATCGACGAGGAGGGCGGCGCGGAGTTGTCCGCGCGGGTCGACGTGCCGGTCCTCGTCCTGGGCGCACCCCCGCCCTTCGCCGCCCCGCATGTCGTGACGGGCGGGATCGTCTCCGGCCAGATGGCGCGGGCGGCCACCGAACACCTGCTGGAACTGGGCCACACCACGGTCCACCATCTGGCGGGGCCCCAGCGCTGGTACTCGGCGCGGGACCGGCTCGACGGCTGGCGTGCCGCGCTCGCGGCGCAGGGGCGGGCGGAGCCCCCGGTCGTCGAGGGTGACTGGTCGGCCGCGTCCGGCTATGCGGCCGGGCGTGAACTTGGCGCCGATTCCTCCGTTACCGCGGTGTTCGCCGCCAATGACGACATGGCGATCGGGCTGATCCGTGCGTTGACGGAGGCCGGTCGGCGTGTTCCGGAGGATGTCAGTGTGGTCGGGTTCGATGACACGCCGGTCGCCGCGTATGTGACTCCGCCGTTGACGACCGTGCGGCAGCCGTTTGATGCGATGGCGCAAGGCGGTCTGAAGTTGCTGGTGCATGCCATTGAGAACCCTGGGTCGGATCCGTTGCCGATGGTCGACCCGCCGGTTGAGCTTGTTGTTCGGGCATCGACAGCGGTGCCCCTCCGTTAGTTGCCCTGCTGTGCCTGCGGTTTTTTGTCCGCGGGCCGGTGGGGGCTGGTCGCGCAGTTCCCCGCGCCCCTAAAAAGGGGCGCTTCTCTCACCGGAGTTCCCTCAGCACGCCGTCGCCGGTGTGCCGGTCCCTCATACCCTCTCCCGGGAGTTCATCATGTCCGGACCCTTCTTCAACTCGCCCTCCTCCCTGAGCCGTCGGGGCTTTCTCGCCGCCACCGGTGCGGTGTCGCTGGCCGCCACGCTGTCCGCCTGTGGCGGGGGCAGTGGCGGTACGAGCGGCTCGTCGGGCAAGCCGGTCGGGCAGGCCGACATCGACAAGGCGATGAAGACGCCGACCCAACTGACGTTCTGGACCTGGGTTCCGAACATCGACAAGGAGGTCGCGCTCTTCGAGAAGAAGTACCCGGCCGTCAAGGTCAAGGTCGTCAACGCCGGTCAGGGCACGCCTCAGTACACCAAGCTGCGCACCGCGCTCAAGGCGAACAGCGGTGCCCCGGACATGGTGCAGATCGAGTTCCAGGCGATCCCGACGTTCACCATCACCGACAGCCTGCTGGATCTCCGCCCCTACGGTGTTTCCGCGCTCAAGTCGACGTTCGTGGACTGGACTTGGGGCCAGGTCAGTGGCAGCGGCGGGGAGATATGGGCGATCCCGCAGGACACCGGCCCGATGGGCATGCTGTACCGCAAGGACATCTTCGACCAGCACGGCATCGAAGTCCCCGCCACCTGGGACGAGTTCGCGGCCGCCGCCCGCAAGCTGCACAAGGCCGACCCGGATGTCTACCTCACCAACCTCGCCGCCAACCAAGTCGCCGCCTGGCACGGCTTGTTGTGGCAGGCGGGCGCCAAGCCGTACGTCACCTCCGGCAAGAGCGACATCACCGTCAGCGTCGACGACGCGGTCTCCAAGAAGCTCGGCGAGTACTGGGGCACTCTCGCCAAGGACGGCGTGATCGGCGTGGAGCCGGACTTCACCGACGCCTGGTACGCGGCCCTCAACAAGGGCAAGTACGCGACCTGGCTGACCGGCGCCTGGGGGCCGGCCTTCCTCTCCGGCTCGGCGAAGGCCACCTCCGGCAAGTGGCGCGCGGCCCCGCTTCCGCAATGGGACGCCGCGAAGCCCAGCTCGGGCAACTGGGGCGGCTCCACCACCGCGGTCATCCGCTCCACCAAGAACCCCATCCAGGCAGCGGTGTTCGCCCAGTTCCTCAACAGCGACCCCACCAGCGCCAAGATGTTCGCCACCGAACAGTTCTTCTTCCCGGCGACCAAGACCCTGCTCTCCGAGCCGAGTTTCCTCGCCGACGCCCCCGCCTTCTACGGCGGCCAGAAGGTCAACCAGGTCTTCGCCGACATCAGCGCCCAGGTCGATCCCGCCTTCCAGTGGCCGCCGTTCCTCGACCGGGTGGCAACCGACTGGACCGAGACCGTCGGCAAGTCCCTCGCCGACAAGACCGACACCGTCCGCGCGCTCGGCTCCTGGCAGTCACGCATCACGGCCTTCGCCAAGAGCCAGGGCTTCACGGTCAAGGGAGGCTGACGATGGCCACGACCACCACGGCGGCGGCCCGCACCAAGTCCCCACCACGCAGGCGGCACGGCAGGGCAGGCGTTCTGTTCATCGCCCCGTTCATGGTGCTGTTCCTGCTCCTCTTTCTCGCCCCGCTCGGCTACGCCGCCTACCTGAGCCTCTTCCAGGAACGGCTGATCGGCGGCTCGACATTCGTCGGCCTCGACAACTACGTGACGGCCCTCAAGGACCCCCAACTCCTCCAGGGCATAGGCCGAGTCGCCCTGTTCTTCGTCATCCAGGTCCCCGTGATGCTGCTCCTGGCCCTGTGCTTCGCACTCGCCCTGGACAGCGGTCTGCTCCGCCTCGCCCGGGTGATCCGCCTCGGCATCTTCGTCCCGTACGCCGTCCCCAGCGTGATCGCCACGCTCATGTGGGGCTACCTCTACGGCCCCGACTTCGGCCCCTTCGCCCAGATCAGCCACGACCTCCACCTGCCGGCCCCGCAGTTCCTCACCGACAGCTGGATGCTCGGCAGCCTCGCGAACATCGTCACCTGGGAGTTCGTCGGCTACAACATGATCATCCTGTACGCCGCCCTGCGCACCGTCCCCGCCGAGCTGTACGAGGCGGCCGCCATGGACGGCGCCGGCGCCTGGCGCATCGCCTGGTCCATCAAACTCCCCGCGCTACGACCGGCGTTGACCCTCACCCTCCTGTTCTCCGTGATCGGCAGCTTCCAGCTGTTCAACGAACCAAAACTGTTGATGAAGGTCGCCCCGGCCGTCATCGACAGCTCCTACACCGCCAACCTCTACGCCTACTCCGTCGCCTTCATCAGCCAGCAGACCAACTACGCGGCCACGGTGTCCTTCATCCTCGGGCTGGTCATCGTGATCGTGTCGTACGCCTTCCTGCTCACGGCGAACCGCAGGAGGACCGCATGACCACCGTCACGTCCACCGCCTCAACCACCGCGAAGACGCAGCGAGTTCCCGTCGAGGCCCGCACGTCGCGCCGTTCGCCGACCCGCCGCCGCAGCACCCCGCTGACCATCGCGATGCTGGCCGTCCTGGCGTACTTCCTGCTGCCCCTCTTCTGGCTGCTGGTCGCCTCGACCAAGAGCACCCAGGACCTGTTCAACACCTTCGGCCTGTGGTTCTCGCACGCCCCACAGCTGTTGTCGAACGTGAAGGCCACCTTCACCCAGGACGACGGGGTGTTCGGGCGCTGGCTGCTCAACACGGTCCTGTACGCCGGGGTGAGCGCGCTCGGGGCCGCGCTGCTCGCGGCGGCGGCCGGCTACGGCTTCGCCAAGTACCGCTTCCGTGGTCACGGCGCGGCCTTCAACCTCGTCCTCGGCGCGATCATGATCCCGACCACCGCCCTGGCGATCCCCACCTACCTGCTCTTCGCCAAGGCGGGCCTGGTGAACACCCCTTGGGCCGTCATCCTGCCGTCCCTCATCAGCCCCTTCGGCCTCTACCTCATGCGGATCTACGCCGAGGACGCCGTCCCCGACAGCCTCGTCGAGGCCGCCCGCATGGACGGCGCCGGCGAACTCCGCATCTTCTGCACCATCGCGCTGCGACTGCTGGCGCCGGGCCTGGTGACCGTCATCCTGTTCACGCTCGTCGCCACCTGGAACAACTACTTCCTGCCGCTGATCATGCTCAACGACCCGAACCTGTACCCCATCACGGTCGGGCTCTCCTCCTGGGCCGACCAGGCGCAGAACGGCGGCGCCGGAGCCAGCAGCGACATGCTCGCCCTCGTCGTGACCGGCTCGCTGATCTCGATCATCCCGCTCGTCCTGGCCTTCCTGCTGCTCCAGCGGTACTGGCAGAGCGGCCTGGCCACCGGCGGCGTCAAGCAGTAACCCCCACAGCACCATCCCCCCAACACCCCCTGCACTCCGGAGGTTTGTCCATGGCGGATCTGCCCGCCCGCGTTCTGTTCGGTGCCGCCTACTACCACGAGTACCAGCCCGCCTACGGCCCGGACGTACGGCCCGACGAGCAGCTCAAGACCGACCTCGACCTCATGGCCCAAGCGCACTTCACCGTCATCCGGATCGGCGAGTCGGTGTGGTCGACCTGGGAACCCGAGAACGGCCACTTCCAACTCGACTGGCTGCAACCGGTGTTGGACGGCGCCCACGAGCGCGGCATCTCCGTCATCCTCGGCACCCCTACTTACGCCGTACCGCCGTGGCTGGCCCGCCAGTACCCGGAGATCACCGGCGAGCGGCGCACCGGCGAACGCATCGGCTGGGGCGCCCGGCAGGAAGTCGACTTCACCCACCCCGCGTTCCGCTTCCACGCCGAGCGGATCATCCGGAAGGTCGTCGCCCGCTACGCCGACCACCCGGCCGTGATCGGCTTCCAGGTCGACAACGAACCGGGCCTGGAGCTGTTCCACAATCACGGCGTCTTCCAGCGTTTCACCGACCATCTGCGTGAGAAGTACGGCGACGTCGAGACCCTCAACCGCGAGTGGGGCCTGGTCTATTGGTCCCACCGCCTGTCCACGTGGGCCGACCTGTGGACCCCGGACGGCAACGTACAGCCCCAGTACGACGTCGCCTGGCGGGAGTTCCAGGCCCGCCAGTGCACCGAGTTCATCGGCTGGCAGGCCGACATCGTCCGCGAGTACGCCAGCCCCGAGCACTTCGTCACGACCTGTATCTCCTACACCCGCCCGGCAGTCGAGGACGACGAACTCACCGACCGCCTCGACATCGCCACCGGCAACCCGTACTACGACATGCAGGACGCGTTGCTCCTGCCCGACCCGACCCCGGACACCCACGAGCAGAAGTGGAAGACCACCGGCGTCTGGTCGCTCTACCAGACCGCCGACTGGATGTTCTCCTCCCGCCAGGAACCGTTCCTGGTCACCGAGACCAACGCCAACTCCATCGGCATGGCGTGGGACAACAGGCCCGCCTACGACGGCCAGTGGCGCCAGGCCGCCTGGGCTCTCGTCGGCCGCGGCGCCCGCATGATCGAGTACTGGCAGTGGCAGACCCTGCGTTTCGGCGCCGAGACCTACTGGGGCGGAGTCCTTCCGCACAGCGGCCGACCGGGCCGTACGTACGCCGAACTCGCCCGGCTGGGCGAGGAGTTCGAGACTGTGGGGCCGCTCGTCGCCGGTATCGAACCGGACGCCGACATCACCGTCGTCTACTCCACGCCCAGCAAGTGGCTGATGCAGAAGCACCCGCCCCTCGCGACCCCGGACGGCGAACCGGACCCCGCCGCCTACCACCGCATCCTCGACCCCTTCTACCGCGGGGCCTTCGACGCCGGACGGCAGGTCCGCGTCGTCCACGCGCGCCAACTCCACGACCCGCGCGGCGAACGCGAAGGCATGGAGCCGGAAGAGGCCGCCCGCCGCCATGCCGTCCTCGTCGTCCCCGCCCTGTATCTCGCCGACGACACCACGCTCGACTGGTTCGCCGCCTACGCGCAGGCCGGCGGCCACCTGGTCCTCGGCCCCCGCACCGGCTACGCCGACCATGAGGCACGCGCCCGGCACGAACCGGCCCCCGCCCGTCTCACCGACGCGGCGGGAGTGTCGTACGACGAATTCAGCAACCTCGCGCAGGCCGTTCCCGTGCGACCTGTGCCCGACAGCCCGCTCGCGCTGCCGGAGACCGCGGCGGCGACGCACTGGGCGGACGGCCTGACCGTCGCCGACGCCGAGGTCCTCGCGGCGTACGAGCACCCGCACTTCGGACGTTGGCCCGCCGTGACCACCCGCCGGCACGGAGAGGGGCGGGTCACCTGTGTCGGCACCGTGCCCGGCCGTGACCTCGCCCGTGCGCTGGCCGAGTGGCTGGCGCCGGCCGCCCGCAGTGGCTGGGGGGAGCTGCCCGCGTCCGTCACGGCGACGACCGGTACCTCGCCGGACGGTCGTCGCGTGCACATCGTCCACAACTGGAGCTGGGAGCCCGCCCGTTCGGCGGTGCCGGTCGATCTCACCGACGCCCTGGACGGTACGTCCCTCGCCGCGGGCGCTGTGCTGGAGCTCGGCCCGTGGGACGTACGCGTACTCGTTTCCCCGATCGACGCGAAGGAGTAGTTGTGCGAAGAAGCAGAGCGGTGAAGGCACTGGGTACGTTCGTCGGGGCCGCGGCGATGCTGGCGGTGCCCATGGCCACTGGTGCGCAGGCGTACAACCCGACGGGCGGAATCCTCTACCAGCTCGGCAACGAGCCGTGCTTGAAGGGGCGGGGCAACTGCGCCGTCTACCCGAAGTCGGCCCAACTGCCCGGCGGGCGGCTGGTCGCGTCATTCGAGAAGTCCACCGTCGTGTCGGCCACGGGCAGTGCCGAGGGGCAGACACTCCCGGTCTACAAGAGCGACGACCACGGGACGAGCTGGCAGCCACTGTCGGAGGTCAAGGCTCCCGCGTATCTCTCCAAGGACCCCAAGTACGCGAAATACACGAGCAATTGGACCAATCCCTACCTCTACACGCTTCCCCAGACCGTCGGGAAACTGAAGCGGGGCACGCTGCTCCTGGCGAGTGTGGTGTCGGGCGACGACGCGTACTACACGGAACACAAGGCGGCCGACCCCGACTGGACGCCCTCCAACGACGGTGACCGCAGCGACCTCGCCATCGCGCTGTACTCCAGCACCGACGACGGCGCGTCCTGGAAGGTCGTCAACGTCATCGCGACCGGCGGCTGGCAGGGCGGAAGCGCGGGCGCGATCGGACAGAACGTCGCCACGGCCAACACGCACCAGCAGGTGGACCCCGTCTGGGAGCCGTACTTGATGGTCTACAAGGGCCAACTCGTCTGCTACTACTCCGACGAGAACGACTACACCGGCTTCGACACGACCACCGGTGTCCCGACACTCGACCTCGACAACGACACCGCCACGGACTCACACGGGCAGATCCTCGCCCACCGGACCTGGGACGGCCGCAGCGCCCGGTGGAGCGGACCCGTCGTCGACGTCGCCGGACTGACCCAGAGCATGGGTGGCGGCAAGACGGAGATCGGCGGCGGGCGGCCGGGCATGACGAACGTCGTGCGGACCACGGACGGCAAGTGGCTGCTCACGTACGAGTACTGGGGCGGCGGAGCCAATGTCCGGTACCTGCTCGCTGACAACCCGCTCGATTTCTACGGGAGTTCGGCGACCGGCGGTGCTGTCACCTCGCTGCCGGTCGACACCGGCTCCCGTGCGCTCGCGACGGGCGGCAGTCCGGTCGTCATCAGGCTGCCCGGGGGAGGCCTGGTCTACAACGCGGCCGGCAGCGGCAACGTCTGGGTCAACAAGAGCGGTCGTAGCGACGGCGTCTGGAAGGAGTACCAGACGACCTCGCGCGCCGGATACAGCCGTGACCTCCAGTACGTGGACTCCACCGGCCGTATCGCGATCCTCAACAACCAGGGCACCTCTACGATCGCCTACGCCGAGGTCGACCTCGGCCGGTCGGATGGCGCCTACTACCGGCTGGTGAACCGGAAGACCGGCCAGGTGATCGGCACCGGCGGGAAGACGAACGACGCGAACATCGGCAACGGGAACGTCCCCGATGTCGTCCTGGAGGCCCGTGGCTCGGCCGCGGATCCGGAGACCCAGTACTGGCACGTGGTGACCGAACCGAACGGCGGAGTCACCCTGTTGAACAAGTCGGGCGGTCGGGCGGCGGCGATCTGGACCGGCAACGCGACGGTCGGCCAGCGGATCGGACAGTGGGTCGACAACAGCGCCACCGGCAGCTGGAACCTGGTGAGGACAGGTGACGGGTTCTACCGGTTGCAGTCGGTCAAGAACACGAGCCTGTACCTGACCGGAGCGTCCGAGGGGGCGCCGCTGACCCTGCAGAACACTGTGGCGGACGGTTCGCAGGAGTGGAGGCTCGTGCGGTAGGGCGGTGTGTGGGCCGGGTCGGCCGGCCATGTGCTCGGGTATGTCGAGGTGTGGAGTGCCTGACAGCCGGCCGGGTGTCACAACGCCTTGAGCTGGGTGAGGAGTTGCAGGGTGTCGGTGTTGACCCAGTACTCCACGAACCGGCCGTCGCGCATACGGAGTGTGTCGGTGCCGGTGAACGTGACCACGGTCCCGGGCTCGGCCTCGGCGCCGGGGAAGCCGCCGGCGTAGGTGCCGGTGGCCGTCCACCGTATGGACGCGTGGCGACCGTCGATCAGCGGGGCGATCTGCTCGGTGAAGCGGAGGTCCGGGAACGCCGCGCGGGTCTGCGCGATCCACGCGACCAGGCCGTCGACACCTCTGATCGAGCTGCTGTCACCGCCGTCGAGGAGCGCGGCGTGGACCTTGAAGGCGGGGGAGATGATGCCCGGCGCCCGGTCGTAGTCGCCGTTCCAGAGCCGGAGCCAGTCGTCGAGCATCGCCTTCGGTTTCTGCGCGGCCTCGTGGTGGCTCCGGACGTCCGTGATCGTTGTCGCAGTGGTCCTGGGTGAGGAGTCGGACGCGGTGGCGGTCGTGGCCGTGCAGACCAGGACGGCGAGCGCCGCCGGGACGAGCAGCCGGGCGCGGTGACGTCGGGGCGGCGTAGGCGAAGCCCTTCAGCTGGTGGCCCTTGCGGCTCGTGGAGTGGGTCGCGAAGGACCAGCCGTCGTCGTCCGCGCCGTGCAGCATCACCATCCGTACGTCCGGGAGGCCGCCGCCCTC
>NZ_JBLTJC010000327.1:0-11763 GCF_048158785.1 Streptomyces colwelliae
CCGTACTGGGGGCTGCCGCCCCCAGACCCCTGCTTCGGCCTGGACGGCCTCGTCCTCAAACGCCGGACGGGCTGGCAGTTGACCCCCGTCTAGGAGAAGCCGCCCTCTACCCCGGGATCAAGCCATCGTCGCTCAGCAAGTCCCGGACCTCTTCGAGCGTTGCGTCCTCGGCCGGGAGGATCAGCTCCGACGGCTCCAGGGAGTCGTCCGGCAAGGGCTCGCCCAGTTCTCGGACCTTTGCCAGGAGGGCCTGGAGGGTTTTGCGGAAGGCTGGGCCGTCGCCGTTCTGGACCTCTGTCAGGAGTACGTCGTCCAACTTGTTCAGCTCGATGAGGTGGCTGTCGGCCAGCCTCACCTGCCCCTCCCCCATGATCCGTACGATCATGTCGCCCTCCTCAGGCGTGGGCCTACTGCTTGTCGAAGCGCGGAGTGTCCTGCGGCTGGGACGAGGACTGCGACTGGGACTGGTCCTTGCCGCCTTCGATCGCCTGCTGCTGTGCGGACGAACCGCCGGCCAGCTCCGCCTTCATGCGCTGGAGTTCCAGCTCTACATCCGTACCACCGGACAGGCGTTCCAGCTCGGCCTGGATGTCGTCCTTGGCCATGCCGGTCGGGTCGTCCAGGGCGCCGGAGGCCAGCAATTCGTCGATCGCGCCGGCGCGGGCCTGGAGCTGCTGGGTCTTGTCCTCGGCCCGCTGGATCGCGAGGCCGACGTCGCCCATCTCCTCGGAGATGCCGCTGAAGGCCTCGCCGATCCGGGTCTGTGCCTGGGCCGCCGTGTACGTGGCCTTGATGGTCTCCTTCTTCGTGCGGAAGGCGTCCACCTTGGCCTGGAGGCGCTGGGCCGCGAGGGTGAGCTTCTCCTCCTCGCCCTGGAGAGTCGTGTGCTGCGTCTCCAGGTCCGTCACCTGCTGCTGGAGCGCGGCGCGACGCGAGAGCGCCTCGCGGGCCAGGTCCTCGCGGCCGAGGGCGAGCGCCTTGCGGCCCTGGTCCTCCAGCTTCGAGGACTGCGACTGCAGCTGGTTGAGCTGGAGCTCCAGACGCTTGCGGGAGGTGGCGACGTCGGCCACTCCCCGGCGCACCTTCTGAAGCAGCTCCAGCTGCTTCTGGTACGAGTAATCGAGGGTTTCGCGCGGGTCCTCGGCCCGGTCAAGGGCCTTGTTCGCCTTCGCGCGGAAGATCATCCCCATACGCTTCATGACACCGCTCATGGGCTTCGCGCGCCCCCTTCTGACGGACTCCAGCTCCAGCGTTGCAACAGAACCCACAGTACGGGCCCTGCATCTATTACCGCACTGTTCGGGGACGGATGCGCTCATCCCC
Source organism: Streptomyces colwelliae (assembly GCF_048158785.1). Taxonomy (NCBI): domain Bacteria; kingdom Bacillati; phylum Actinomycetota; class Actinomycetes; order Kitasatosporales; family Streptomycetaceae; genus Streptomyces; species Streptomyces colwelliae. Next base: position 1,324 of record NZ_JBLTJC010000327.1, read on the forward strand.
AAGGACGACTGACCGCGGTCCTGATCCGGCGTAAGGAGTAGGTGCTCCCCTGGCAGGACCCGCTCATGACGTCCTTCTCTGTCCCCCTACAGACGAGCGGTGTTGCCGGATCGTTCCCCACAGGGCTGGGGTCCAACCCCATTCACCCCTTACCCTTGGGTTTTGTGTTCCGTAGCCGCGCCAAGGAAGAGAAGGCAGCGTCCACCGACAAGGTGTCGCTGACCGACTCCACAATGCCCCGAGACCCTCAGGCCCCGAAGGGTCGGCCCACGCCCAAGCGCAGTGAGTCCCAGACTCAGCGCCGCAGCGTCGCCAACACCTCGATGACGCGCAAGGACGCCTCCAAGCGTCAGCGCGACGAGCGGCGTACGCAGATGGAGAGGCAGCGCCAGGCGCTGTCCGGCCGTGGCAACGAGCGGGATCTGCCCCTCCGTGACCGGGGTCCGATCCGTAAGTTCGGGCGTGACTACATCGACTCGCGCATCAACATCGCCGAGTTCTTCCTGCCGCTGGCCGTGGTGATCCTCGTGCTCAGCGTGGTGCAGATCCCCGCGCTTCAGAACATCGCGCTGCTGCTGTGGCTCGTGGTGATCGTGCTGATCGTGGTCGACTCCTTCTGGAGCGTGTTCCGGCTGCGCAAGCTGCTCGCCGAGCGCTTCCCGGGCCAGGACACGAAGGGCACGGTCTGGTACGCCATGATGCGCTCCCTCCAGATGCGTCGACTCCGGCTGCCGAAGCCGCAGGTCAAGCGCGGAGAGCGGCCCTGAGCGCGGATTCCTTCTCCGGGGGCGCGGCGGATGCCTGGCTGAGTGGGCTGGGCGGGCTGCGGAATGTCGTACGACAGGAGCTGGTGGCCCGGCAGCTCGACGAGCAGATAGCCGGCCGGTATCCCGTCGGGCAGCGGCTGCGGGTGCTCGACGTCGGGATGGGCCAGGGCACGCAGGCCCTGCGGCTGGCTCGCGCCGGGCACCAGGTGACCGGGCTCGAGCAGGAACCGAAGATGGTCGCCGCGGCCCGCGAGACGCTGTCCGGTGAGCCCGAGGGCATCCGGGAGCGGGTGCGGATCATCGAGGGCGACGGCCGGGACACGGGCGTGCACTTCCTGCCGGGCAGTTTCGACGTCGTGCTCTGTCACGGCGTACTCATGTACGTGTCCGAGCCCGATCCGCTGCTCGCGGGTCTTGCGCGGATGCTGGCGCCGGGCGGGCTGCTGTCGCTGCTCGTGCGGAACGCCGACGCGCTGGCGATGCGGCCCGGGCTGTCCTGGGACTGGGCGTCCACGGCGGCCGCGTTCGACTCGGCCGCGTACCGCAACCGGCTCGGCGTCGATGCGCGGGCGGACCGGCTGGCCACCCTGACGGCGACGCTGGCGGGGATCGGGGCGCCGCTCCAGTCCTGGTACGGCGTGCGGATCTTCACCGACACGGTTCCGGAAGGCGCCGAGATCCCGGCGGACGTCGAGCCGCTGCTGGCCGCCGAGGAGCGGGCCGGGCGGACCGATCCGTACCGGTCGGTGGCCGCGCTGCTGCATCTGTGCGGCGTGCGGGGCTGAGCGCGCGCCCCTTCCCCTAGGGGGCCCGTTCGGGTCAGCAGTACAAGCCGGGTATTCACCCCAAAGAGACACTCGGCGTATGGACTCTCCGCGTACCCGTGCCCTCCGCCCCATGGCTCTGCTCGCCTCTCTCGCCTGTTCGCTCGCGCTGGTCGCCGGATGCGCCGACTCCGGGTCCTCGTCGTCCTCGTCGTCCTCGTCGTCCTCGTCGTCCTCGTCGAAGAAGGACGCTACGACCGCCCAGGCCGCCGTACCGATGTCGAGTGACGATCTTCAGAGCGACTACCTGAAGGTGATCAAGGAGGTCCTGCCGTCGGTCGTGCAGATCCAGGCCAGCAGTGATCTGGGGTCGGGGGTCGTGTACGACGACCAGGGGCACATCGTCACCAACGCGCACGTCGTCGGGGACGAGAAGACCTTCCAGGTGACCACCGCGAACAGCGAGGACGTGCTCACCGCCAGGCTCGTCTACTCGTATCCCGAGCAGGACCTGGCCGTCGTCAAGCTGGACAAAGTGCCGGACGGACTGAAGGCGGCCGCCTTCGCGGACTCCTCCAAGGTCGAGGTGGGGCAGATCGTCCTCGCCATGGGCTCGCCGCTCGGACTGTCGTCCAGCGTGACGCAGGGCATCGTGTCGGCGACCGGACGGACCGTCAGCGAGGGCAGCAGCGGGGGCGGTACGGGCGCGACCATCGCCAACATGGTGCAGACCTCGGCCGCGATCAACCCCGGCAACAGCGGTGGCGCGCTGGTCAATCTGGACGGGCAGGTCATCGGCATCCCGACCCTTGCCGCCACCGATCCCGACCTCGGGGGCAGCGCGGCGCCGGGGATCGGGTTCGCGATTCCCTCCTCGATGGTCAAGACGGTCGCCGACCAGATCGTCAAGGACGGCAAGGTCACCGACTCGGGGCGGGCGGCCCTCGGCATCACCGGACGTACGGTCGTCGACGACAGCTATCAGGCGGCTGGCGTCGCGGTGGTCGAGGTGAAGGACGGCGGGGCCGCCGACAAGGCCGGTATCCAGGCCGGCGACATCATCACGCGGCTCGGTGACACGGACATCACGACGATCACCTCGCTGTCGGAGGCGCTGGCGTCAGAGAAGCCGGGGCAGAAGACGACGGTGACGTACTCGCGGAACGGGGCGTCGAAGAAGGCCGATGTGACGCTGGGCGAGCAGTAGGCCGGGACGGGAACGAGGTGGGGGCGGCCGGTGTTTCTCCGGCCGCCCCCACCTCTTTGGTCTACGACGGGTTACGCGTCCTCGGCGTGCAGGTTCATCGGACCGTAGATCTGCGTGCCGTCCTCGAAGAGGAACACCTGGTCCGCGCCGCCCGCGACGAGTTCTTTCCAGATCTCGCCGAGCCAGGACTCCGCGTCGCCCTGTGTGGTGAACTCCTCCGGCGTGACCGCGGGTTCGACCTCGGTCCCGTCGGACTTCTCGAACCGCCAGATCCATGCCGCCATCTACGCCTCCAAAGTCTGAGCGCGTGCAGAACAGAAGCCGGATCTTGGTCCGGCTTCTGTGTGCAGCGTATTCGCTCCGCTGGGTTAGTGGGGGGTGAGCTGCGGATATTCGGTCGGGTGCGGGTCGGTGGGGGGTGAGTTGCGGATATTCGGTCGGGTGCGGGTCGGTGGGGGCTGGTCGCGCAGTTCCCCGCGCCCCTTAGGTGGGTCCAGGACGCGCATGTCTCCTAGTGATCGGTGAAAATCGAACCTGTGGAACTGACTCTGCTCGGTACCGGTGCCCCCGCTGGACTCCCGCGGCCTGACTGTCCCTGTGCTGCCTGTGCCGTTTCGCTCGGGGTCGATGCTCGGGCCGCTACCGCCGTGCTCGTGGACGGGACTCTGTTGCTCGATCTGACGCCCGGGGCCGCCTTTGCCGCGGCTCGGGCCGGGCATTCGCTCGGTGGGGTACGGCAGGTGTTGTTGTCGCATCCGCATGACGGGCCGCCGGTGGAGGTGCCGGCGGGGTTGCCGCAGCCGGGGCGGGTGCCGGACGGGCGGGAGCTGGCGTTGTTGACGGGGCATCGGGTGCGGGCGGTGGCGATGGACGCGCCGGGTACCGGGTACGCCGTCACCGGGCCCGACGGGCAGCGGGTGCTGTATCTGCCGCCGGGGGCCGCGCCGGCCGGGCTTGAGGAGGGGGCTGTCCTGTCGTACGACATGGTGCTCGCCGATGTCGTGGGGCGGCCTGACGCGCTGGCCAAGCTGCGGGCGGTGGGGGCGTTGGGGGCGACCACCGACGTCATCGCCGTGCATCTCGATCACGATGTGGCGCCGGGGGCCGAGTTGGCGCGGCGGCTGGCCGCCGTGGGGGCGCGGGCCGTGCCGGACGGGACGACGTCGACCGTGGGGGTGTACGAGGACGTGCCCGATGTGCCGCGGCGGACGCTGGTGCTGGGCGGGGCGCGGTCCGGGAAGTCCGTGGAGGCGGAGCGGCGGCTGGAGGCCTTCCCTGACGTGCTGTACGTCGCGACCGGCGGCTCGCGCAACGGGGACACCGAGTGGGCCTCCCGGGTCTCCGCGCACCGGGAGCGGCGGCCGGGGTCATGGCGTACGGCGGAGACATGCGACCTGGTGCCGTTGCTCGCGGAGGACGGGCCGCCGTTGCTCATCGACTGTCTGTCGCTGTGGCTGACGGACGCCATGGACTCCGTGGGGGCCTGGGACGACACGGAGTGGGGGGACGGCGGGGAGAAGCAACTCCGGGAGCGGGTGCGGGAGTTGACCGCCGCTGTGCGTGCCACGCGGCGGACCCTTGTCGCCGTGTCGAACGAGGTGGGCTCGGGGATCGTGCCGGCGACCGCGTCCGGGCGCCGGTACCGGGACGAGCTCGGGCGGCTGAACGCCGCGATCGCCGGTGAGTGCGAGCACGTGTTGCTGGTGGTGGCGGGGCAGGCGCTCGCGCTGCGTGGTTAGGGCTGCTGTTTTCTGCGGGCGATGACGCGTCGCGGGGGCGGGAAGCGGTCCGGGACGCGGCGGGCTTCCGTGACGAACTCGCAGTCGTGGGGCTCCAGTTGGGCACGCAGGTCGTCCGGGCGGCCTTCCAGCAGGAGGAGGCCACCGGGGCGCAGGACCGTGAGGGCGGCGCGGAGTTCGGCCTCGGGGTCGGGGGCCGGTGAGCGGTCGCGCAGGAGGGTCACGACGTCGTAGCGGGACTGGAGGGCGGTCATGATGTGCGAGTCCGTGAGGTGGCCGGCGTAGGCCTCCTCGATGCGTTCGGCGGCGCGGGCGCGGACGGCTCGGGGGGTGGGATCGAGGCCGTCGAAGGACGTGTACGGGAAGAGGTCCTTCGCCGTTTCCGGGAAGTGGGCGTCGCCGGTGCCGACGTCGAGCCAGCTCTCCGGTTCGGGGAGGAGCCGGAGGATCGCGCGGGCCAGCGCGCGGTGGCGGCGACGCGCGTCGAGGGTGCTGACGCGCGTGCTGACGCGGGTGCGCAGGCTGTTCATGGGCGGCTCCCGGAGACGTACGACAAAACGGTGCAAAACGATACGTACGGGATCCAGATCTTGAGGGCAAGGACGTCCGGGGCGCGTGGTGGCCATGTGGCGTGGCCATGTGGCGCTGTCGCGTTCGATCGCTGCCGGTACTGTTCGGCGAATGAGCTCGCTTAATCTCGACGACTTCACCGATCTGATCGAGCGCCCCGACGGCGGTGTGCGCCGTGACGCGGAGGCGCGCCGCGAACGTCAGATCGTGCCGCCCGGGTCGCTGGGCCGACTCGACGACCTGGGTGAGTGGTTGGCGGCGGCGCAGGGCACCGTTCCGGTGCGGCCGGTCGAACGACCGCGTGTGGTGCTGTTCGCGGGCGACCACGGGATCGCCGAACTCGGCGTGTCGGCCCGACCGGCGGGCAGCGCCGGGGAGTTGGTGCGGTCCGTGCTGGAGGGCGGCAGCCCGGCGGCGGTGCTCGCCCGGCGGCTCGGCGTGCCGGTGCGGATCGTGGACATGGCCCTGGACTGCGAGCCGGACTCACTGCCGGACGAGGTCGTGAAGCACCGCGTACGGCGGGGCAGCGGGCGTATCGACATCGAGGACGCGCTGACGCTGGAGGAGGCGGAGGCCGCGTTCAACGCCGGTGTCGCCGTCGCCGACGAGGAGGCCGACTCCGGTACGGATCTCGTGGTCCTCGGCGATGTGAGCGTCGGCGGCACCACGCCGGCCTCCGTACTGATCGCCGCGCTGTGCGGGACGGACGCGTCGGTCGTCACCGGGCGCGGCGGGCTCGCGATCGACGACCTGGCGTGGATGCGCAAGTGCGCCGCGATCCGGGACTCGCTGCGGCGGGCCCGGCCCGTGCTCGGGGACCAGTTGCAGCTGCTGGCGACGGTGGGCGGCGCCGACCTCGCCGCGATGACCGGGTTCCTGCTCCAGAGTGCCGTACGGAAGCTGCCGGTGATCCTGGACGGGGTCGTGGCCGCCGCGTGCGCGCTGGTGGGTCAGCGGGTCGCGTTCCGGGCACCGGACTGGTGGCTCGCCGGGCAGAACAGCGGCGAGCCGGGGCAGGCGAAGGCGCTGGACCGGATGGCCCTGGAGCCGCTCCTCGACCACGGCGTGACCGTCGGCGAGGGCGCGGGCGCGCTGCTCGCGCTGCCCCTGGTGCAGGCCGCGGCGGCGCTGGCGGCCGAACTCCCGCTGAAGCCCGAGGAGTTGGCGGAGACGGAGGGAGTGTCGGCGGAGGCAGTGCTGGCGGAGGCAGTGCCGGCGGAGGCGGAAGAGTCGGCGGAGCCTTCCGTAGCGCCCGAAGCGACGGCTGAGCCGGAGCGGGCCGTTGACCCGGAGAAGGCCGACGCCCCGGCCGAGGCCGAGAAGCCGACCGACGCGTAGCAGCCGGCCGACGCATAGCGACCGACCGGGACCGAGAACCCGGCCGGGACCGAGAACCCGGCCGGGACCGAGAAGCCGGCCGCGACCGGGGAGGCCGACCGATCTACGGCAGCCGGCCGGGGTCGACAAGTCGGTCGGGGTCGACAAGTCGGTCGGCCAGGGGCGAGAAGTCCTAGGAGTGACCGGGGCGTGATCGTTGCGGCGGCGGATAAGAACCGTTCGCCGCAACAACGCCCATATGATCCTCCTTCATGGGAGATGTCCGGGTCGGGCCCGTTCAGGAACGTCATAGCTCAGGCGCCTCGCGGCGGGCCGCGGCCTTCGCCGTCTGGTATCTGCGGGCCGTCGCGTTCATCAACCTCCTCAGCGCGGCGTGGGTTTCGCTGGGGCAGGACGTACGACGGCACAACCAGGAGAACTTCTTCACGCCGTACCTCCTGACGGCCGGTTTCGCCTCCGGGGTGTTCACGGCGTTCCTCGCCATCACCATGCGGCGCCGCAAACGCGCCGCGTGGATCCTGAACCTGGTGGTCAGCGGGCTGTTCCTGGCGCTGTTCGGGTTCGCCATGTCGTTCCAGGAGATCCGCCGGTATCCGCAGAACTGGATCTCCCTGGTGCTGACCGCTGCCTTCGTCGGTGCACTCCTCGTGGGGCGGCGGGAGTTCTACGCGAAGGGCGACCGGTCCAACCCCCGGCTGGCCGCCGTCGTCGCGGTCGGCGGCACACTGGCCGCCTCGCTGCTCGCCGCGCTGCTGGTGACGGTCACCAACCAGGCGCACGACGCGTCCCGTTCGACGTTCCTGGAGCGCTGGCGCTACGGCGCGTTCCGGCTGGTGTCCATCGCCGCCCCGGAGAATCGCTTCCCCGGCATCTGGACCCCGAACTGGGCCAACGTCGCCATCAACGTCCTCAGCACGGTCCTGGTCCTCGCCGTGTTCTACGCCGCGTTCCGCTCCCGGCGAGCCGTCGACCCGCTCACCGAGGACGACGAGAAGAAGCTGCGGGCGCTCCTCGAACGGCAGGGCGAGCGGGACTCGCTCGGGTACTTCGCGCTGCGCCGGGAGAAGAGCGTGGTGTGGTCGCCGACCGGCAAGGCGGCCGTCGCGTACCGGGTCGTGGGCGGGGTGTCGCTGGCCTCCGGTGACCCGATCGGCGACCCCGAGGCGTGGCCCGGCGCGATCGAGCCGTGGCTCGCGGAAGCCCGCGTTCACGGGTGGATTCCGGCCGTCATGGGCGCGAGCGAGGAAGCGGGGACCGTGTACGCGCGGCACGGGCTCGACGCCCTCGAACTCGGGGACGAGGCCCTCGTGGAGGTCGTCGAGTTCACGCTGGAGGGGCGCGCCATGCGGACAGTACGGCAGGCCTACAACCGGGTGAAGCGGGCCGGGTACACCGTACGGATCCGGCGGCACGAGGACATCCCCGCCGAGGAGATGGCGTATCTGCTGAAGCGGGCCGACGACTGGCGGGACGGGGCCACCGAGCGCGGCTTCAGCATGGCGCTCGGGCGGCTCGGGGACCCCGACGACGGGCGGTGCGTGATGCTCGAATGCACCGACGGGGAGGGCGAGTTGAGGGCGGTGCTGTCCTTCGTGCCGTGGGGTCCGCATGGGCTGTCCCTCGACCTGATGCGACGGGACCGCGACTCCGACAACGGGCTGATGGAGTTCATGGTGATCGAACTCCTGCGCCGCGCCCGAGAAATCGGAATCACCCAGGTTTCGCTCAACTTCGCCATGTTCCGTTCGGTCTTTGAACGTGGGGCGCGGATCGGTGCCGGGCCGGTGCTGCGGCTGTGGAGGTCACTCCTCAGCTTCTTCTCGCGCTGGTGGCAGATCGAGTCGCTGTACCGCGCCAACGCCAAGTACCGGCCCATCTGGGAACCCCGGTTCCTGCTCTTCGAGAAGAGCGCGGACCTGCTGCGCATCGGCCTCGCGGCGGCGCGCGCGGAAGGCTTTCTGGAGGCGCCGGGACTGCCGAAGTGGCTGCACCGGAAGCACTTGGAGACGCACAGATGAACCGCCTCGCCCGCTGGGCCCGCGCCGAATGGGGACTGCTCTACGTCACCGTGCGCGAGCCGCTGCTGAAGCGGCGCCGGCGGGCGATCCCGATGACGATCGGGGCGGTGCTGCTGACGGCGGTGCTTCAGTTCGTGCAGAACCAGTCGTGGGGCTACCAGTTCGTGCAGGACACGGGCGCGGTACGGGCCGTGGACCCCTTGTGGCTGGCCCTCCTCCGCACCCCGCTCTCCCTCTTCGTCCCGGCGCTGGACCTGCCCGTGTGGGGCGCGCTGGCCCAGATCCTGTTCGTGTTCGGCATCGCGGAGATCTGCCTCGGCCGCTGGCGCACCCTGGTCATCGCGTACGCCGCGACCCTCGCCGGCACGCTGTACGCCCGCCTCGGCATCTGGCTCGGCTTCGACAACCCGTTCGGGCTGCCCAGCTCGGACCGGCTGGTCGTGGACACCGGTCCCTCGGCCGCGGTGGTCGGCCTCGCGGTGTTCGTCGCGTGGCGCTACGGCGCGTACGCGACCGCGCTGGCGGTGACCGGGGCGATGGCGATCGAGGTGCTGCTGAAGGGGAACCTCGCGGGCAAGGAACATCTTGCGGCGATCATCGCGGTGGGGTTGCTGTGCTTGGTTTCGGACCTACGACATCGCCGGCTGCGCGTGAGATAGGCGCGGCGGGACGCGCTCACCCCCGGCCGGGGATCCGCACCGGCTCCGGGTCCGGTTTCCCGCCGATCCAGTCCTGGACGACTCGGCGCGGGCCCGCCCAGCGGCGGTCGTGGTGGTAGGCGCGGAGGGTGGAACGGGCTCGGGCCCGGTGGCGGCGCTTGCGGTAGAAGCGCTTGGCCCAGGGGGAACCCGGGCGGGCCAGGCGGATCGCGCCCACGACCGCGACCAGCGGGACCAGGACGCCGAAGACCGCCGTGCGGGCCTTGCCCTTGCTCAGGGCGATGAGCGCGAAGAGGAAGTTGACCCCGACGCTGACGATCACGCCGGCGCGGTCGTGGAGTTCGGCGGCGGTGAGGTCGTTGACGCCGAAGGGTGAGAAACCGGCGAGGACGAAGCCGACCAGGGCCGCCGTCAGCACCACCGCCTCGACGCTCTTGCGGCCCGCCTCGGTCCAGTACACGTCGTCGAGGTAGAGGATCAGCGCGAACTCGTCCAGTACCAGGCCCGCACCCATGCCGAAGACGATCGCGAACAGGGCCGATCCGACGCCGTAGCGCGTGCTGGCCACCGCGCCGAAGCCGCCGATCACGGTGAGGACCACGCCTGGGACGACGTGGTGGATGTGCACGTCGCCCGCCTTGATGTTGCCGAAGGGGCCCTTGCCCGCGCGGATCAGGCGGGTGATGACCCGGGTGATGAGAAACGTCAGGACGAAGGCCGTGAGCGCGAGGAGGAGCGGGAGTTTGCCCGGCTCGACGATGTTGCGGTGCAGCCAATGTCCCATATGCGCACTTTAGCCACGGCCGCGTGGGGCGCCCTCCTGAACGCCGGGTAACCTGCGCCGGTGTCCAAGACCTCGCCCTCCGACGGCTTCCGTTTCGCGTTCGGCACGCTGACCGTTCTCCCGGTCAGGGTGACCCGCTGGGACCGGGAGGCCGCGGGCCGCGGAATGATGGTGGCCCCGGCCGTCGGGGTGGTCGTCGGTGGGTGTGCGGCGGGGCTGGGGCTGCTGTTTCTGTTTCTGGGCGCGGGGCCGCTGCTGGCCGCCGTGGGCAGCGTTGCCGTACCTGCCGTTCTTACCCGGGGGCTGCATCTGGATGGGCTTGCGGATACGGCGGACGGGCTTGGGAGCGGGAAGCCTGCGGAGGACGCGCTGCGGATCATGAAGCAGTCGGACATCGGGCCGTTCGGGGTGCTGGCTCTTGTTTTCGTGCTGCTGGCTCAGGTGGCCGCGTTGGCTCAGCTCTACGGCGAGCGGCGCGCGATCCACATGGGCCAGACCGCGGTCTTCGGCACGGGTTCGTCCCTGACCGTCCGCGCGGACGAGCAGCAGGACGGGAACACCCCGGACCTGGAGGTCGCGATCCTCGGCGGCCAG
>NZ_JBLTJC010000328.1:0-11669 GCF_048158785.1 Streptomyces colwelliae
CGTAGCCCTGTCCGAGGCCCCGGCCGGCCATGGCCGAGTCGTCCGGGTAGTCCCGTACCCTCACAGGAGCCAGACCACCACTCGCCCTCGGCCATGAACTCAGCGGCACAGTAGTCGCGTTGGGCGCGGACGCGCCCGGCATCACCGTCGGCGACCGCGTCACCGCGGACCCGGTCTGGCGCTGCGGCACCTGCTTCTGGTGCACGCGCGGCGAGTACCACATCTGCCCCAAGAGCGGTTCCGTAGGCCTCGCCTCCCCCGGCGGCTTCGCGGAACGCGTCACCGTCCCCCTCGCCGGCCTGACCCGCCTCCCGGACAACGTGAGCGACGAACTGGCCGCCGTGGCAGAGCCGTTGGCGGTGGGCCTGCACGCCGTGACCCGCGCCGGCGTCAAGCCGGGCGACAACGTACTGGTCGTCGGCGGCGGCCCGATCGGCGTGGCCGTAGTGCTGGCCGCCCAGATCGCGGGCGCCGCGGGCCTGTTCGTGAGCGAACCCCTCGCCGGCCGCCGCGAGATGCTCCTCGGCATCGGCGTCACCGAGGCCTTCGACCCGCGCGAGACGGACGTACGGCGTGAGGTGTTCGTACGGACCGGCCGGATCGGCCCGGACGTCGTCATCGACGCGACCGGCGTGCCCGCGCTCGCGGGGCAGGCCGTGTCGATCGTGCGGCGCGGCGGACGGGTCGTGCTGGCCGGGGTCGGGCACGGAAGTGTCGAGTTCGACATGGGCCAACTCGTGTTCTACGAGCGGTCGGTGGTCGGCACGCTCGGCTACAACTTCGACATCCCGCGCGTGATCGATCTGATGAGCACCGGACGCCTGGACGCCTCCGCCCTGATCACCGGCCGTTTTCCGCTCTCGGGAGGAGCCGGTGTCTTCGAGGACCTGGCCGCCGACCGGGCCAAGCACCTGAAGGTGCTGCTGACCCCGAAGGGACTGTGACATGGACTTCGACCTGCCCGAGGAGACCCTCGCTCTCCAGGACATGGTCCGCGAGTTCGCGGCCAACGAGATCACGCCCCACGCGGCCGAGTGGTCCGAGAACGAGATCTTCCCCACCAAGGTCTTCACCAAGCTCGGTGAACTCGGCCTGATGGGCATGCTCGTGCCGGAGGAGTACGGCGGGGCTGGCTCGGACACCGTCACCTATGTCGCCGTGATGGAGGAACTCGGCGCCGCCGACCAGTCGGTGGCCTCCTCGTGGAACGCCCACTCGACCATCGGCACCCTGCCGCTGCTCGCCTACGGCACCGAGGAGCAGAAGCGGCGCTGGCTGACCCCGCTGGCCAAGGGCGAGGCGATCGGCGCGTTCGGGCTGACCGAGCCGGACGCCGGTTCCGACGCGGCCGGCATCGCGACCACCGCCCGCCGGGCGGACGGGGGTTGGGTGATCAACGGCACCAAGATGTTCATCACCAACGCGGGCACCGACATCAGCCAGGGCGTCACCCTGCTCGCCACGACCGGCAAGGGCGCGGACGGGCGCAAGGGGTACGCGACCTTCTACGTGCCGACCGGTACGCCCGGTTACACGGTCGGCGCGAAGCTGAAGAAGCTCGGCTGGCACGCCATGGACACACGGGAGTTGGTGTTCACCGACTGCTGGGTCTCCGACGACCATCTGATCGGCGAGGAGGGCAACGGCCTGCGCCAGTTCCTGTCGGTGCTCGACGGCGGCCGGATCAGTGTGGCGGCGCTGGGCCTCTCGCTGGCCAAGGCGGCACTGGCCCTCGCGGTCAAACACGCCAAGGAGCGGCACCAGTTCGGGCGTCCGCTGGCGGACTTCCAGGCCGTGGCGCACAAGATCGCCGACATCGGTACGGAGTACCAGGCCGCGCGTTGGATGGTCTACCGCGCCGCGTGGCTCGCCGACCAGGGCCGTCCGCACAGCACGGAGGCCGCCATGGCCAAGCTGTACGCCTCCGAGGTCGCCAACCGGGCGGCCTCCCAGTCGCTCCAGATCCACGGCGGCTACGGATACGTACGGGAGTCGGAGATCTCCCGTTTCTACGCCGACGCCAAGATCCTGGAGATCGGCGAGGGCACCAACGAGATCCAGCGCAATGTCATCGCCAGGGCCCTGGTCCGGGGCGCGTGAGAGGGCGGGATCCGCGGTGCGCAGCGGCGGCGCACCGCGGGTCCGGTCAGCTCGCCACGGAGACCGCTTCCCACAACGCCTCGGGGTCGAGGGGCAGTTCGGGCCGGGCCTGCTTGAACTCGACGGCCAGCGCCTCGACGTCCGGGAGGTCGCCGACGGACGCGGCGAAACCGCGGAACAGGGTCGAGCAGTACTCGCCCGACAGGAACGCGGCGTCCCAGCTGCCGTCCGGCCGCACCCACTGGTAGGTGTGGTTGTGGAGGTTGAGGAACTGGAGGGTGGCCAGGTGCGGTTCGACCGCACGGAAGGTCCCCTCCTCGACGGCCTCCGTGAGCAGGCCGGTGATCAACAGCTCGAAGTCGGAGCGCTGCCGCAGCACGATCTCCAGCTCCTTGCCGCTGAGGCTGCGGTAGTCGTGCTCGTAGACCCAGATGTGGTCGAGCCTGCGGAAGATGATCGTCAGCAGCGACTCGGACAGCAGCCGCAGCCGCAGCAGCGGGACCTCGTCGAGGGCCGCGATCTCCTTGGCGCGGGCCAGCAGCGGGCCGAGCACCCGCGACTGGATCTCGATGAGCAGGTTCTCCTTGGAGCCGATGTAGTAGTACAGGGCACCCTTGGCGAGCCCGACCGCGCGGCCCAGGTCGTTGATGGAGGTCGCCGCGTATCCCTGTTGCGCGAACAGGGACGCCGCGGTGTCGATGATCTTCTGGCGTCTGACTTCGAAGCCCGGCCCATGACCCGGCGGTCGTGGCATGTCTTCTCTCCCCTGGCTATGACGACGTTTGTGCTGCCCTGGGCCCGCACAGGCGCCGCGCTGCGGCACGCCTGGGGGAAGCGGCCCCGGGGACGTCGCTCTAGTTTGCTAGACCAAACGGTACATTAAAGCGAGGACCGTATGACTCAGGCATCGCATCACACCGGCACCGGCTCCGCACAGACGGACCAGCTCCTGGAGATGTACCGACGGATGCGCCGCATCCGCCGCTTCGAGGAGCGGGCGTCCGATCTGTACAAGGCGACGGAGATCCCGGGCTTCCTGCATCTGTCGATCGGCCAGGAGGCGAGCGCCGTCGGCGCCTGCTGGCCGCTCGGCGCGCGCGACGGCATCACCTCCACCCACCGCGGCCACGGCCACGTCCTGGCCAAGGGTCTGGACTCGGCATCGATGATGGCCGAGCTGATGGGCAAGGAGGCGGGCACCTGCCACGGCCGCGGCGGCTCGATGCACATCGCGGACCCCGGTCTCGGGATCTACGGCGCGAACGGCATCGTCGGCGCCGGGCTCCCGATCGCGGCAGGGGTCGCGACCGCCGCGAAGCTGCGGGCGGCCGGTGACGTGGTGGTTGCGTTCTTCGGCGACGGGGCGGTGGCCCAGGGCATGTTCCACGAAGCCGTGAACCTGGCCGCCGTATGGGATCTGCCGGTCGTCTTCCTCTGCGAGAACAACCACTACTCCGAGTTCTCGCCCGAGGCCGAACAGCATCGCGCCCCGCTCTCCGCCCGCGCCGCCGGATACGGCATCGGATACGAACACGTCGACGGCAACGACGTGCTGGCCGTGGCGCAGACCATGACCGGAGTGGTCTCGCGGCTGCGCGCGGGCGGCGGCCCGGTCCTCGTCGAGGCCGAGACGTACCGCTGGCACGGCCACTACGAGGGCGACCCCGAGCGCTACCGCCCCGCCGAGGAGGTCGCCGCCGCCAAGGAGCGCGACCCGCTGCTGGTGGCCCGCCGGCACCTGACGGCGGCCGGGGTGCCGGCCGCGCTGGCCGACGCTGTGGACGAGGAGATCGACAAGGAGATCGAGGCGTCGGTCGAGTGGGCCAGGGGCCTGCCGGAGCCCGCCCCGGAGACCCTGCACGACTACGTCTCGGCCCCCCGCCTCCTCGTCCCCGAGCCCGCGCCGCTCCCGGCCGACGCCGAGATCTTCCGGTCCATGGACGCCGTACGACTGGCCCTGGAGCACGAACTCGCCGCCGATCCGAGCGTGTTCGTCGCCGGGATCGACGTCGGCGCGGGCGGCAACGTCTTCGGACTGACCCGCGGACTCGCGCAGGCCTTCCCCGGCCGGGTGCGGGACACCCCGATCAGCGAGAGCGCGGTCGTCGGTACGGCGGTGGGGGCGGCCATGGCCGGCATGAAGCCGGTGGTCGAGATCATGTACATGGACTTCATCGGCGTCGCCTTCGACATGCTCCTCAACCAGGCCGCCAAACTCCGCTTCATGACCGGCGGCCGGGCCTCGATGCCCCTCGTCGTCCGCACCCAGTTCGGCGCGGGCCGCTCCTCGGGCAGCCAGCACTCGCAGAGCCTGGAGGCCCTGCTGGCCCACATCCCCGGCCTGACGGTGGTGATGCCGTCCAACCCGGCGGACACCTACGGCCTGCTCCGCGCCGCCATCCAGGACCCCAACCCGGTGGTCTTCGTGGAGAACCGGCTCCAGTACGGCCTCAAGGGCCCCAAGCCCCCGGCCGACCACCTGATCCCGCTCGGCAAGGCCAAGGTGATCCGCGAGGGCACCGACATCACCCTGGTCTCCTGGTCGCGGATGGTCCAGGACGCCCT
Organism: Streptomyces colwelliae; assembly: GCF_048158785.1. Lineage (NCBI taxonomy): Bacteria > Bacillati > Actinomycetota > Actinomycetes > Kitasatosporales > Streptomycetaceae > Streptomyces > Streptomyces colwelliae. The sequence goes on from NZ_JBLTJC010000328.1 coordinate 4,666, forward strand.
GGCCGCCGCGGAGTTGCTCGCCACGGAGGGCATCAGCACCGAGGTGATCGACCTGCGCACGATCTCCCCGCTGGACCGCGAGACCGTCCTCGCGTCCCTCGCCAAGACCAACCGCCTGGTCATCGCGCACGAGGCGGTACGCGACTTCGGCGTCGGCGCCGAACTCGCCGCCATGGCCGTCGACGAGGGCTTCTGGCACCTGGACGCCCCGGTCACCCGGGTGGCACCGCCGCCGGTCCCGGCGCCGTACGCGCCCTCGCTGGAGCGGGTGTGGCTGCCGTCGCGGGACACGATCGCGGAGACGGTGCGGCGGATCGCCGCGGTCTGAACAGGGCGTACGACGGGAAGGGCCCCCGGAATCCCGGGGGCCCTTCCCGTCGTACAGCCGACTGTCAGACGGTCGCGACCGGTGTCAGCGGACTGCCCTGTGTCCCCGGCAGGTTGAGCGGGGGCGCGGTGAGGAGGAAGCGGCTGCGATCGTGCTCGCGCAGCCAGGCCGCCAGCTTCTCCAGGTACCACAACTCGCCGAGCGGGACGCCCAGTTTGAAGAGGCAGAGGTTGTGGATCGGGAGCAGCGAGTGCGGGGTGTTGTCCTCGGGGCCGACGCCCACGCCCTCGACGGCGTAGTTGTCCGCGATCAGCGCCGAGATCTGCGAGTCGGCGATCCACTCCAGGAGCGCCGGGTCGAACGCGTCGAGGTAGGAGGCCGTGGTGTGGATGCCCACGGGGTCCGGGTTCTTGCCCCAGGCCATCACGGCGGTGTCGAAACCGGTGTGCAGGAGGAGCATGTCGCCGGGCTCGACGACGATGTTGTCCGCCGCCATGATCTCCTGAAGGGTCTTCAGGTTGACCGGCTGCCAGGTGTTGCCCAGGTGGTGGGCCAGGTCGATCAGGACGCCCCGGCCCTGGACCCCGTGCTCCGCCATGTGCTCAAGGCCCAGGTGGCGGGCGAAGCCGAGGGTGCCGCTGCCGTCGCCCTTGGCGTCCTCCTGCGGTCCGACGATGTCGGTGTCGGCGCGGTAGCCGTTGTAGTAGACCGCCTCCTCGACGCCGTCACCGTCGGCGTCGAACTCCTGGCCCTGGTGGGCGAGCGCGTCCCACTGCGTCGAGTACTGGAGCCAGAGGGTCACCACGTCGTCGGACCAGACGTCCCTGAGGTGCGGCGAGAAGTGCTCGCGCGCCTTGATGTTGTAAAAGACGTCCTGCTTGTGTTCGAGGTCCTCGGTGGGCCGCAGGATCGGAGGGTAGCGCCGCTGGTTCAGCTCGCTCCCGCCCGGATAGTCGAGCGGCAGGCTCAGGCTGAAGCTGATGCCGTGCTCGACCTCGCGGACCCCTTGCAGAACCTTCTCGGGCGTGAGCAGGTTGATACGACCCAGTTCGTCGTCCTCGCCCCAATCGCCCCACGTAGAGCCCGGCGGACGCTGCTTCCAACGCTTCGTCATGATCACGCCTCCTTCGGCGACAGTCCCCGTTGACCAGCCGCCCGCATGTTATTTGTGATTGTACCGATCGGTCAACGAATCCGACGCGCACCCCTCCCTTTATCTTCGGCTCATCAATAGACTGAGTGGTCGAAACACCTGACCTTGGAGCGAAGAATGAGCGAATCCACACAGGCGTGGGTCGTGGCGGGCGTACGGGCCGTACTCGGCGCGCACACCCAGGCCCAGGACGCCGGCCGCACCGACGACCTCGCCGCGCTGTACACGCCCGACGCCGTCCTGGAGATCCCGGGCATGGACCCGGTCGAGGGGCGCGACGCGATCCACGCGGCCTTCAAGGGATGGGAGCCGGTCCAGCCGCAGCTCCACCTGGTGACCAACACCGTCGTGACGTCCACGGGCGAGGACGAGGCCCGCGCCCTGAGCGACGTGGTCTTCCTCCAGCGCGGCGAGACCGGCTGGGCGATCGGCGTGGTCGGGCACTACGACGACACCCTGCGCCGCCAGGACGGCACCTGGCTGCTGCACCGCAGGAAGACCACCTACCAGGCGTGACAGCCGCCACCAGCAAGCCACTCGACCTTCCTGACCTTGACCTTGGAGTGAGATGACCACCTCGATCGAGCCGTCCGTCACGGCGGCCGTGCAGACCGCCATCGCCGCCTACGCCCAGGCTCTGGACGGCGACCGCCCCGACGACATCGCCGCCCTGTTCACCCCCGACGGCGTCGCCGAGATCGTCGGCATGGCCAAGTTCGAGGGCCGGGAGGCGATCCGGCAGGGCTTCGCCGGCTTCGCGCCCCAGCGGCCGCAGTTGCACCTGGTGGCCAACACCGTCGTCACCTCCGCGACCGAGGACGAGGTGACCGCCACCAGCAACCTCGCGTTCTTCGGACGCGGCGACTCCGGCTGGTCCGTCGAACTGGTCGGGCGCTACGACGACGTCCTGCGCCGGCACGACGGCGAGTGGCGCTTCCAGCAGCGGACCACGACCTTCCTGCCGTAGGACGGCCGGCCGCGCGAACCCGGACGCCCGTGCCGCCCACGTCCAGGGCGGCACGGGCGTCCGGGCGTTCAGGCGTCCGGGGTCTCGGCCTTGGAGAGGACGAACGTCGGGAACTCGTTCTCCTTCACGGCGTTGATCGCCTCCTGGAGCGCCCACCGGCCCGTCGGGTTGAGGAGCTGCTTGACCGGCTTGCCGGGGATGTTGCCGCCGTAGAAGTAGCTGCTCTCCAGGAAGGAGGACATCGTGCTGTTGTTCATGCTGTCCGTCCACTCCTCCTCGGCGGCCTCGGTCACCTCGACGACGTCGTAGCCGTGGTCGCGCGCGTGGACGAGGGCGTCGGTGACGATCTCCACCTGGTCGCCGGCGTAGCGCGGGTTGTTGCCGGTCGCGCCGTGCGGGCCGCCGGGGAAGAAGAAGTTGGGGAAGCCGGCCGTGGCGACGCCGAGGTAGGTGCGCGGGCCGTCCGCCCAGTACTCCTTGAGCGGGAGGCCCTGACGCCCTTGCACGCCAAGCCTGTTGAGGGCGCCGGTGCCGAAGTCGTAGCCGGTGGCCCAGATGATGATGTCGAACTCCTCGACACCGTCGGCGGTTTCGATGCCGTCCTCGGTGATGCGGGTGATCGGCGTGGTATTGATGTCGACGAGCGAGACGTTCGGCTTGTTGTACGTCTCGTAGTAGCCGGTTCCGAAGGGGGGCCGGCGGCCGCCGTAGCCATGGCCCTTGGGGATCAACTTGTCGGCGGTCTCGGGGTCCTTGACGATGCTGCGGATCTTGTCGGCCATGAACGCGCACCACTCCGCGTTGACGGTCTCGTTCGACAGCATGTCCATGTAGTGCTCGGTCAGCTTGGTGAACCCGGGTCCGTTCCACCGCTCCTCGTAGAACGCCTGGCGGTCCTCCGGGCTGTCGTCGAGGCCGGAGCGCATGACGATCTGGTGCAGGAAGCCGCTCGGCGAGGTGTTCAGCGTCTCGCGGATGGACTCGAAGTTCGCCTTCAACTCCGCCTGTTCCTCAGGTGCGATGGGCCCGTTGTTGAGCGGCGTGAGCCAGTCGGCGTCCTTCTGATACACCGTCAGCTGCGCTACGTCGTCCGCGATCGCGGAGATGATCTGCACACCGCTGGAGCCGGTGCCGATCTGGGCCACCCGCTTGCCGGTGAAGTCGATGGGGGTCTTCGGCCAGCGTGAGGTGTGGTGCTGCTCGCCCCGGAAGTCGTCGCGTCCGGGGATGCCCGGGATGAACGGCACCGAGAGGTTGCCGGTCGCCGCGACGACGTAGCGGGCCCGGACCTCGGTGCCGTCGCTGGCCCGGACGGTCCAGGTGCCGGAGGGCTCGTCGAAGACGGCGGAGGTCACCTTGACGCCGGTGCGGATGTCGCGCCGCAGGTCGAAGCGGTCGACGACGTGGTTGAAGTAGCGCTCGATCTCGGGCTGGCCCGCGAACCGCTCCGACCACTCCCACTCCTCCCACAGCTCCTTCGAGAACAGGTAGCCGTAGGTGTAGCTCTCGGAGTCGAAGCGCGCCTCGGGGTAGCGGTTCCAGTACCAGACGCCGCCCACGCCGGTGCCCGCCTCCAGGAGCCGCGTCGAGAACCCGGCCTCGCGGGCCTTGTACAGCTGGTAGATGCCCGTGACGCCCGCGCCGACGACCAGCACGTCGACCCGGTCCGGGGCCGCCGGGTTCGAAGCTTCGCTCATTTGCCCTCCAAGGCGACTGGGGCTGCGGCTCGCACATGACCCTGGTTTGATAGTTCGACCAGTCGGTCGAATATTCAGACCGAGAGTAGATGAGGGTCCTGCCCCGATCAATGGCGATGACGGAGAGAGCCTGGACCAGCCATATCCGTAACAGGCATTGATTGTACCGACCGTTTGATCTAACTTTCGTTTGGGACGAATGCAATCGCATGAACCGGGAGTCGGGCATGAGCGCCGAAGACGTCAAGGAAACCCCCGATCTGCGCGTCGCGGGCCTGAAGGCACTGCGGGCCGCGCTGCCCGGAGTGATTCCCGCGGAGGGCGATCTCGACATGCGGGACGGCAAGCTCGGCGAGGATCTCGTCGAGATCGGTCTGAGCACCGTGTGGGGCGCGCTGTGGGGCCGCGAGGGGCTGGCCCCGCGCGACCGCAGTCTGGTCACCCTCGGCCTCCTGATCGCGCTCGGCGCCGAGACCGAGCTGAAGACCCATGTCCGGGTCGCCCTCACCAACGGGGTGACCAGGGACGAGCTGGCCGAGGTCATCTACCACTCCGCCGGGTACACCGGCTTCCCCCGGGCCGTGGCGGCCCGCACCGCGGCCCGCGAGGCCCTGGGCGAATAGGCCCCGGCCGCCGGTGTCCTCGGTGTCCGGGACACCGCGCACGAGCGCAAAGGAGCGCACATGTCACTTCAAGGAAAGGTCGCCGTCGTCACCGGCGGCGGCCGCGGCATCGGCCAGGCGATCGCGACCGTGCTCGCGGCCAAGGGCGCCGCGGTCGCGGTCTGGGACCTGAACAGCGAGGGCGCCGAGAAGACCGCGGCGGCCATCCAGGAGGCGGGCGGTTCGGCGATCGCCGTCTCCGGCGACGCGGCCGAGGCCGGCGCCGTGGCACGGGCGGCCGCCCGCACCCGCGAGGAGCTCGGCCCGGTCACGATCCTCGTCAACAACGCGGGCATCACCGCCTACGAGCCGTTCACGAGCATCTCCGAGGCGTCCTGGGACCGCATGATCGGGATCAACCTCAAGGGCCCCTTCCTGGTCACCAAGGAGATCGTGCCCGACATGGTCGAGGCGGGCTGGGGCCGGATCGTCAACATCTCCTCGTCCTCCGCGCAGACCGGGGCACCCTCCATGGCGCACTACGCGTCCTCCAAGGGCGGTGTCATCGCCCTCACCCGGGCGCTCGCGGTCGAGTTCATCGGCAAGGGCATCACCGTGAACCACGTGCCGCCCGGCTTCATCGACACCCCGCTGGTCCGCGAGGGCCCGGTCGACGTGGAGGCGGCCGCCGCCACGATGCCGATGAAGCGGGCCGGCACGCCGGACGACATCGCCTACGCGGTGGCGTACCTCGCCTCCGAGGAGGCCGCCTACGTCACCGGCCAGACCCTCAGCGTCAACGGCGGGCGCTACCTGGCGTGAACGCCCGCACAGACCATCGCACCCACGCTGCAACGGAGCCGCACATGAGCATCGAGGACGACACCGGGCCCGTGGCCCACGTGCTGGTGGTGGGCGCCTCCGCGTCCGGGCTGACCACGGTGGAGGCCCTGAGGCGCAAGGGGTACACGGGCCGGATCACGGTGCTCGGCGCCGAGCCGCACGCCCCGTACGACCGTCCGCCGCTGTCCAAGCAGATCCTCTCCGGTGCCTGGGAACCGGGCCGCGCCGCCCTGCGCACCGAGGAGATGCTGTCCGGTCTCGACACCGAGTTCGTGTTCGGCGACCCCGCGGTCGCCCTGGACCCGGCGACCCGGACCGTGCGCACGGAGTCCGGGCGCGAGCTGAGCGCCGACGCGATCGTGATCGCCACCGGCGTACGGCCCCGAGTACTGCCGGGACAGGGCGAGTTGACCGGTGTCCACGTACTGCGCACCCTCGACGACGCGCTCGCCCTGCGCACGGATCTGCTCGCCGGATCACGTCTGGTGGTCGTCGGCGAGGGAGTCCTCGGCTCCGAGATCGCCGCCACCGCACGGACGTTGGGCCTGGAGGTCACCCTCGCGGGCCCGCTCACGGGACCGCTGGCCCTCCAGGTGGGCCCACTGGTGTCGGGACTGCTGGCGGAGCTGCACACCGAACGGGGGGTGCAGCTCCGGCTCGGGAACGGTGTCGTGGGTCTGACCGGCGGCCAAGGCCGGGTCACCGGCGTCGAGTTGAGCACGGGCGAGGTGCTGCCCGCCGACGTGGTGGTGGTCGCCATCGGGGCGACCCCGGCGACGGAGTGGCTGGCCGACAGCGGGCTCGAACTCGACAACGGCGTGGTGTGCGACTCCCGTTGCCGGGCCGCGCCGGGGATCTACGCGGTCGGTGACGTGGCCCGCTGGCAGCACGAGCAGCTCGGCCGGCTGATCCGGCTGGAGAACCGGACGAACGCCACCGAGCAGGCCATGGCGGTCGCCGGGGCGATCCTCGGCGAGGACCGGGCCTACGAGCCGGTGCCGTACTTCTGGACCGATCAGTTCGACGCCAAGCTCCAGGTGCACGGCTTCCTGCCGGCCGATGCCGAAGTGGACGTCGTCGACGGGGAGTTGGCGGCCCGCCGGTTCGTCGCGCGCTACCGCAGCGGCGGCCGGGTCACCGGGATCCTCGGCTGGAACATGCCCAAGCAGGCCAGACAGCGCCGTCAGGAGATCGTCGACGCGGTCCCCTCCCCCGCTCCCGCCCGCTGAACGACCCGGAACGATCAGGAGAGTTGCCATGAAGGTTGTCGTCGACGAGGACAAATGCGTCGCCGCCGGGCAGTGCGTCGCCGCCGCGATGGACGTGTTCGACCAGCGTGACGAGGACGGCATCGTCGTCCTGCTGGACGAGAACCCGCCGGCCGAACTGGCCGACGACGTACGGAACGCCGCGG
>NZ_JBLTJC010000329.1:0-11649 GCF_048158785.1 Streptomyces colwelliae
GTCGTCAGGGCCGCTCCGAAACGCGGTCCTCTTACGTCGATGTCCATGAATCAAGGATTCCGCAACGGAAAGGATTCGTGGTGCCGGGAATCTTTGCAGTCTCGTGAACGCTGGAGGGCTGGGCGAGCGCATCCGGCTGCTGCGCGGCAAACGTGGCCTCCCAAGGAAGTCCTCCTGGGGGCCGTACTTCTCCGGCAGTTCGGCGATGACGTGCAGGACCGCTACGTGGGTGGAGGTGTTCGCGATCTCCACGCAACTGTTGCCGTCACCCTCGCCGGAGTAGGACGACTTCCGCCAGTTGTCCATGCGTTGCCTCACAGCTCTTTCGCCAGCTTGTGGATGAATTCACGTGACCGTTCGGGTTCGAGCGACGCGGCCTCCACTCTACGGAAGCTTGTTCGGTAGGTACTGAGCTGAGCCTCGGAATCGATGAGGACCGAGCCATGGGGCGCATCACGGACCACGGTGTCCAGCTTCGGCAGCGGGCCGCCCGCATACGTCATCGTGCTTGAGGCTTTGGCGAAGCCGTCAAGGTCGAAGGGGACGACTCGCAGGGTGATGTGATCCGCCTCGGAAAGCTCAAGCAGCTGGCGGAGCTGAGCCTTTGCGGTGGCACGATCGCCGACCCTGAAACGCAGCGCCGCCTCGTGAATGACCACCTCGTGCGGGATGACGATCTGCTGGCGTGCCCTGCGGTGAGAGACACGCAAGTCAAGCTCTTCATCGGTGAGTTCGGGCAGCCTGGATCCGAAGACGGCACGGGCGTAGTCCTCCGTCTGTAGTCGGCCCGGAACGTACAGGATCGCCACGTCGCGCAGGAACGCAGCATGATGCTCCAACTCTGCGAGGTCCAGGAACGACGTGGGCAGCAGGCCTCGGTACTCCTCCCACCAGCCTCGTGTCCGGTCGGTGGCCATCGCGACCAGAGCGTCGACGAACTCCGCGTCCGTGCAGGCGTAGTGGGACGCGAGGCGCCGAAGCCGCTGCTCGCTCACTCCCGCGAGTGCGGACTCGATGTGCGTGATCTGAGCCGGGCTCACTCCGAGCAGCGCAGCCGCCTCACGGGAGCTGAGTCCTGCCGCTTCGCGGAGCCTTCGTAGTTCAGTTGCCAGACGCAGTTGGCGGGCCGTTGGTTCGCGCCTCAAAGCTCTCGACCACTCCTCGGTTCAACACGCCTGCGGGTGCTCCTCGTTCGGGGGTCAGACTACGCGAACGGCTTGCTGAATCTCTATATTTAGATCTACCGTCGGTGATGCGACGCACACTGTGTGGAAACGCCGGATCCCGGAAGCGCACCGCCCCGTCCTGCCATGACGGCCGCGACAGAGCCACCGCCGGAAGTCTCCAACCCCTCACCACCGAAACGGAGTTGACGCATGCCCGAAAACTCACCCGTGCCCTGGGAGTACTGCCTCTACATCCCGAACGACCTGCGAGCCGTCACCGTCAGCCGCCGCACCCTCCGGCTGATCCTCACGGTGCACGGTCTGATCCGGCTGGCAGACCCCGCCGAACTCCTCGCGACGGAGCTGGTCGCCAACGCCGTGCGGCATGCGAAGGGGCCCGCCGCCCTGCGCGTGGGCTGGTCGGCGGGGGTACTGCGGCTGGGGGCCTGGGATGCCGATCCCGAACCGCCGGAGCCGCCGAGGCCGTTGGAGGAACTCGGCGACGCGGAGAACGGCCGCGGCCTCGCGCTGGTCCGGGCCTGCGCCGACCAGTGGGGCTGGCAGCCGCTGTCCCGGAACGGCAGCCGGGGGAAGCTCGTGTGGTGCGAGCTTGCCGCGGCTTGAGGCGATGGCCTGCCGGAACTACCGTGCAGGGCAGGGCAGTTCGGGCTTCGACCAGTTCGGGGAGCACGTCACCAGTGCCAGGGACAGATACGAAGGGCGTTCGAGGTAGAACCCGAGCGACACATCGGCCCCCGATTCCAGCCGCTCGGCGGCGGAGTTCACCAGTCGGGCCAGGTGGGTGGTGTCGCGCTGCGCTGCGGATGCGAACCGGGGCGCGTACTCCGCGAGTTGTTCACCGAGCCATGACGCCGCTTCCTTCGCCTCGTCCCACGTGGCACGCACGAGCGAGTGGGGCTTGATGAGCCAGTACGCCGTCTCGAGCGGCGGAAGATCCACCGTCGGGAACTCCGCCGCCACTTCGCGGTAGCGCTGGATCAGTTCCGGCCTGCTTCCGGCGGGGGGAGGCTCCGGATGCGGGGGCCGCCGTAGCGCCTCCTGGTCGAAACGCTCCTTCGGGCCGGTCCACAGATAGCCGTGGTGGTGCACTAGTTGTTCCCGTATCGAGAAGTGCCGGCCGGACCTAATCCGGCCCGGCCGGTAGAGGGGCGGATCAGACGTTCAGACCGAACCGCGCCGGGTCGATTCCGGCCGCGTCCAACTCCTCCGTGGTGAACCGCAACGGCTCCACGTCGAGACGCTTGCTGTCGCCCAACGCCCAGGCGTCCTCGCCGATCCGGGCCAGAGTCACGCACCCCTCGGTGCAAGGGCCACCGCACGCCTTCACGAACAAGGCACCGTCAATGTCAAGGGCGTACAGGTCAGTTCCGTTCTGCATCGCTGCACCTTCCTGCTCTACTGATCGCGGCCATGGGTGACCGCCGCCGCCCGTGTCGGGCGGGAGTTCATGGGAGAGGGGTACCGACGCCTCAGCGATCGGAGCGCTTACCGCGCGCAGTGCAACGCGGGCACTGGCAAGGGGGCCGTTCCGAGGTGATCAGGGGAGCCAAGTCGACGTCGCCGCCGAAAACGGCCCGCTCGGGCGCCCAGGACCGTCCGGAGTCTCGAGAGACCCGCATGGTCATCAAGGGGCGGTCGGCGAGGAAGTCGGATCCCGTTCCCGTGCTCATGAACCATGTGCCTCTGCCTGATGCCGACGCAGCTTCACATTGCAGTCGGATACGGCACTGTGGTTTCCCGTGGAACGGGCATTCTCTCTGGCAACCGAAAGAGACAAGCAAGCAGGGCAGCCGGGCTTCACTGAAGGCTCGGGCGGCAGTTCGGCCAGACAAGTCTCTCCGGAGGTCGAAGCTCCGGGGCTCGAGGTCTTCTCTTCACTCTCCATGAATCCATTTTCGCGCCCCAACGGACTCACGTGGAGTGTTAGTTGCGTTGACGCATAAACCCGTCCGCAGCTTCCTCAAAGAAGGATGAAGCATGATCGCCAGTGAGAGCGTGCGCCCAGAAGAGGTCGAAAAGATTCAGGTGCTGGGATATATCCCTGGGGTCGCGCAGCACGACTTCCCCGGAGAACAGTTCGATCGTCACAAGGCGATCGTCGTACACGACGAAGATGTTCATGGGAGTGCCGGGAACCTGTACGCCCTGCGGGACTATCCCCATCTCGACGTTGGGTTTTCTGTTGACCTCCGCCATGTGTGCGCACTGCGCCGCCATGGCTCGGGCGCCGGCCCGCTGCCACTTGACGGCCTGCTCTGTCATCAGGAACCAGAACGAACGTGACCCGTCGTCCAGGATGCCTGGCGATCCATGCGGGCCTGTACAGCCCTTGCGACATCTCTGACCGGGTCACCGTCCACGGTGGGCGAAAGCGTCTCTGTGGCGTACTCGCGGACGTGCAGAAGACCGGTGGGGACGGCAGGCAGAAAATGCCGCATCACTCGTGACGAGGACTCAAGCGCCTTCAGCTCGGCTTGCTTGTGGTAGAGGCCAACACGCGCATAGGCACGCCAGGATGCGTAGTCGACGTTCGCCCGTCGGGCAAGGGCAAGAAGCTCGTCTGCGACTTCGTCAGGGACGGCGAGCGCTTTGAGAATGCGTTCGACATCGATAACAGTGGGCAGAGCACGGCCGGTTTCGATACGACTGATCTTCGTCTGGCTCATATTGCAGCGCAGCGCCAGGCGTTCGCCGCTGAGATTGGAAGCGCGACGGAGACCCCGGAGGGCCTCCGCCAGATCCTTCCGTTCCCGTGCTTGTGTCTCAGGTTCGATAGGCACTGAACGGTACGGCACTTTCTAGTGCGAGATCCCGCCATGCGAGATACTTACCGATGTTCGGGTCTTGAATCAGTTCCCGATTGATCTGCGTTCCGTCGGGACGGTAGTTGAGATGAACCACAGTCGTTTCGTCGAAGAGCCAGAAGTCTTGCTCCGGCAGTCCAGGGTTCGGTGCATCGGTCACATCGACTATTTGATAGTCCTCTCCGGCGGCAACGTTCCCGGGAATGCACCACTCGAACAGATAGCGGCTGTACGGCGTGAGCGGTCGGCGCACGATCTTCGCCCGGGTCATCCTTCGCCCGACCGCCGCGTGATCCCGAATCATCTGGTGCCACGGCGCGTTGAAGCCCTCCGGCATCGACGCTCCGGCGAGGAAGTCACGGACCGTCTCGGCCTCGGCGGGCATCGTGTACGTCTGGTGGACCTCCAGCCGGAACGCGGAGTGCTCGAAGTCGCGGAAGTACGCCTGCCACTCGTCGCCGTCCAGCAGTACAGGGCTAGAACCATCCACGGGCACGGGCAGCCTCCTTGAGGATGTCTTCCGGGATCAGTACGACCGACTCGCCGTCCGGCGTCGGATGGGCCACGTCGTAGCCCTGGATCGCCAACATGCCCGGCTCCGGGGTGGCGTACACGGTCGGGCAGTCGCCGTTCCCGCACTTGTCGTCCTCGCCAGTCCGGCACGGACCGCCGGCAATCATCCGCGGTTCATCCACTGAGACCCCCTCTGATCCTTGTGGTCAGCAAGCTACGGACGGTCACGCCTTCGCCACAAGGGCGGCCCGTACCCAAGTCACGAAGTCGCATAGAACCGAGGGTGCGAGTCACCGAGGGAAGAGTCGTGACCAGCCCTTAACGAGAGCACGTCACCCGACCGATGCATAACCAACAGCAGGCGCAACAGCCGGGCGGGCAGGGACAGTTCGACGACCTCCGCGCCCTCCTGAAGCCACACAAGGGCTACGGGCCGGTCCGGGAGCACCTGATGAGATTCAACGAGGCGAGGAGGGCCAGACTATTGCTGCTCACCGACCTGATCCCGCCACCGGGAGGCACTTGTCAATGACACCCAAACCCGCCCCCACCCCCGCCGACCCAGAAGCCTGGAACGCCTATCTCGCCGAGGGCAACGCCAAACAGCCGCGTAAGCGTGTGGCGGCGGACATACTCCTGCGTGACGCGGCCGGACGGGTGCTGTTGGTGAACCCGACCTACAAACCCGGGTGGGACCTTCCAGGCGGCATGGCCGAGGCCAACGAACCCCCTGAAGAGACGGTGGTGCGGGAGCTTCGGGAGGAGTTGGACCTGGACGTCGTCGTGCATGGGCTCCTGATCGTCGACTGGGTGGCGCCGCACGGCCCCTGGGACGACCAGATCGCCTTCGTCTTCGACGGCGGGACCATCAACGTGGAAGGGAAACCGACGCCTCACGACGAGGAGCTGTCGGAAGCCCGGTTCGTCGACCTGACCATGGCCGGAGGGCTGCTCCGGGACCGGATGCGACGGCGGTTGACGGAGGCAGTGCGCGCGCTCCGGGAGGAGCGGACGGTGTACCTGCACGACGGGCAGGCGCTCCCGTACCAGTCGTAGGAATTGCCGCCGCCCGATCGAACACCTTGATCCCGACGCGCCACCCTTCATCACAATCCGGTCTCAGGGTCTTGATTTACTCCCGTGTAATCGATTCCAATCCTCCATGTAATCGATTCCACGAGGAGGTGGAGCGGCGATGGCGAGCATCAAGGACGTCGCTGCCGAGGCCGGGGTTTCCGTGGCCACGGTGTCGCGGGTGCTGAACGACCATCCGTCGGTCAGTGACGACGCGCGCACCCGTGTGCTGGCCGCCGTAGAGGCGCTGGGCTACCGCCCGAACGCCGTCGCCCGTTCGCTGCGTACCGATCAGACCCGCACCCTCGGGCTGGTCATCAGCGACGTGCTCAACCCGTACTTCACCGAGCTCGCCCGTTCCGTCGAGGAAGAAGCCCGCGCCCTCGGGTACAGCGTCATCATCGGCAACGCCGACGAGCGGCCCGAACTCCAGGACCACCACGTGCGGACGCTGCTGGACCGTCGTATCGACGGACTGCTCGTGTCCCCCACCGACGGCGGCTCCCCCGGCATGCTGGACGCCGCGCGCGCCGGGACCCCGATGGTGTTCGTGGACCGGTGGATCCCGGGCGTGGACGTGCCCGTCGTGCGGGCCGACGGGCGGGCCGCGATCCGGGATCTCGTCGCCCATCTGCACCGGCTCGGGCATCGCAGGCTCGCCATCATCGGGGGGCCTGCCGCCACCACGACCGGCAGTGAGCGCGTCGCGGCCTTCCGGGACGCGCTCGGCGAGTACGGGATCCCCCTCCCCGATGTCTACATCGGGCAGGGCGACTTCCAGGCCGAGAGCGGGCGGCGGGTGACTGAAGGGTTTCTCGATCTGGCCGAGCCGCCCGAGGTCGTGTTCGCCGCCGACAACCTGATGGCCCTGGGTGCCCTGGACGCCGTACGCGCGCGTGGGCTGCGGGTTCCCGAGGATCTCGCGCTGGCCGCGTTCGACGACATCCGGTGGTTCGTGCACACCGATCCGCCGATCACCGCGATCGCCCAGCCGACCCCCGAGTTGGGGCGGGCCGCCGTGCGCGCCCTGGTCGACCGGATCGAAGGGCGGGCACCGCAGTCCGTCACCCTTCCCGCCCGGCTCGTCGTGCGCCGCTCGTGCGGCGAACCCGGTGGGCCGGAAACCTCGTCATCCCCTGTTCGAAGGAGCAAGTCGTGAGCAACCAGGACGAGTTGCTGCGCATCGAGGGCATCCGCAAGACCTTCCCCGGTGTCGTCGCGCTGGACGGCGTCGACTTCGATCTGCGCCGGGGTGAGGTCCATGTGCTGCTCGGTGAGAACGGCGCGGGCAAGAGCACCCTCATCAAGATGCTCTCCGGCGCCTACCGCCCCGACGGCGGCCGCATCCTGGCCGGTGGCGAGGAGGTGCGCATCCACAGTGCGCAGGACTCCGCGCGGCTCGGGATCGCCACCATCTACCAGGAGTTCAACCTCGTTCCCGATCTGACGGTCGCCGAGAACATCTTTCTGGGGCGGCAGCCGCGTCGCCTCGGGATGATCGACCGGAAGCGGATGGAGGCCGACGCCGCCGTTCTGCTGGAGCGGGTCGGCGTGAATGTGTCTCCACGCGCGCGGGTGCGTGAACTCGGTATCGCGCGGCTCCAGATGGTCGAGATCGCGAAGGCGCTCAGCCTCGACACGCGCGTGCTGATCATGGACGAGCCGACCGCCGTGCTCACCTCGGAAGAGGTCGAGAGGCTCTTCGCGATCGTGCGCCAACTGCGCGCGGACGGGGTCGGGATCGTCTTCATCACCCATCATCTGGAGGAGATCGCCGCCCTGGGGGACCGCGTCACCGTCATCCGGGACGGGAAGAGTGTGGGGCAGGTGCCTGCCTCCACCCCTGAGGACGAGCTCGTACGGCTCATGGTCGGGCGCTCCATCGAGCAGCAGTATCCGCGTGAACGGGCCGACGCCGGCGCCGCGTTGCTCTCCGTCGAGGGGCTCACCAGGGACGGGGTCTTCCGCGACATCAGCTTCGAGGTGCGGGCCGGTGAGGTCGTCGGCATCGCCGGGCTCGTCGGGGCGGGTCGTACCGAGGTCGTACGGGCTGTCTTCGGGGCCGACCCGTACGACCAGGGAACCGTGAAGGTCGGCGGCTCCGCGTTGCGCGGGCACGACGTCAACGCGGCGATGACCGCCGGGATCGGGCTCGTGCCGGAGGACCGCAAGGGTCAGGGGCTCGTCCTCGACCAGTCCGTCGAGGAGAACCTCGGGCTCGTCACCATGCGGGCCGCGACCCACGGCGGGCTCGTCGACCTCAAGGGGCAGCGGGTCGCGGCCGCCCGGATCGCCGAGCAGTTGGGCGTACGGATGGCCGGACTCGGCCAGCAGGTACGGACGTTGTCCGGTGGCAACCAGCAGAAGGTCGTCATCGGCAAGTGGCTCCTCGCCGACACCAAGGTGCTGATCCTCGACGAGCCGACGCGCGGTATCGACGTCGGCGCCAAGGTCGAGATCTATCAACTCATCAATGAACTCACGGCCGCCGGCGCCGCCGTCCTCATGATCTCCAGTGATCTGCCCGAGGTTCTCGGCATGAGTGACCGGGTGCTGGTCATGGCACAGGGCCGCATCGCGGGCGAACTCTCCGCCGAACAGGCCACGCAGGACTCCGTGATGGCACTCGCCGTCAGCACACCGACCCAAATGACTACCGCTGTGGAGGGCCACCGTGGCCACTGACACGCTCAAGAGCACGCCGGGCGCGAGTGGCGCCTCGGGAATCCGCCGACTGCTCCTGGACAACGGGGCGTTGACCGCGCTCATCGTCCTGGTCATCGCCATGTCGGCGCTGTCCGGCGACTTCCTGACCACCGACAACCTCCTCAACGTCGGTGTCCAGGCGGCCGTGACCGCCATCCTCGCCTTCGGCGTCACCTTCGTGATCGTCTCGGCGGGCATCGACCTGTCGGTCGGTTCGGTGGCGGCCCTCTCGGCCACCGTGCTGGCCTGGAGCGCCACGCAGCACGGCGTCCCGGTCTTCCTCGCGGTGATCCTCGCGATCGCCACGGGCATCGCGGCCGGTCTCGTCAACGGTTTCCTCATCGCCTACGGCAAACTGCCGCCGTTCATCGCGACGTTGGCGATGCTGTCGGTGGCGCGCGGTCTGTCGCTGGTGATCTCGCAGGGTTCCCCGATCGCCTTCCCGGACTCGGTCTCGCACCTCGGTGACACGCTGGGCGGCTGGCTGCCGGTGCCCGTCCTGGTGATGATCGCGATGGGGCTCATCGCCGCATTCATCCTCGGCCGGACCTACATCGGCCGTTCCATGTACGCGATCGGCGGCAACGAAGAGGCCGCGCGGCTCTCGGGGTTGCGCGTCTCCAAGCAGAAGCTCGCCATCTACGCCCTGTCCGGCGTCTTCGCCGCCGCCGCGGGCATCGTCCTCGCCTCCCGGCTCTCCTCCGCGCAGCCGCAGGCCGCCGACGGCTACGAGCTGGACGCGATCGCCGCGGTCGTCATCGGCGGCGCGTCCCTCGCGGGCGGCACCGGCAAGGCGTCCGGCACCCTCATCGGCGCGCTGATCCTCGCGGTGCTGCGCAACGGCCTCAACCTCCTTTCCGTGTCGGCCTTCTGGCAGCAGGTCGTCATCGGTGTCGTCATCGCACTGGCGGTCCTGCTGGACACCGTGCGGCGCAAGGCGGGCGCAACTCCCGTCGCCGGTGCGGGCGGTGGCGGCAGCAAGGGCAAGCAGGCGACCACGTACGCGCTCGCGGCCGTCGTCACCATCGCGATCGTCGGTGCCACCTCCTTCCTGCACAACGACTCCTCCACGACGTCGAAGCCCAAGCTCGGGCTGTCCCTCTCCACGCTCAACAACCCGTTCTTCGTGCAGATCCGGTCGGGCGCGCAGGCCGAGGCGAAGCGGCTGGGCCTGGACCTGACCGTCACGGACGCGCAGAACGACGCCTCGCAGCAGGCCAACCAGCTCCAGAACTTCACCAGTTCCAACTACGGCGCGATCATCGTCAACCCGGTGGACTCGGACGCGGCGAGCAACTCCGTGAAGGCCGCCGACAAGGCGAAGATCCCGGTCATCGCCGTCGACCGGGGCGTCAACAAGGCCGCCGTGGACACGCTCGTCGCCTCCGACAACGTCGTGGGCGGTGAACTCGCCGCCAAGACCGTCGCAGAGAAGCTGGGCGGCACCGGCAAGATCGTCATCCTCCAGGGCCAGGCGGGCACTTCGGCGGCGCGTGAGCGGGCGGAGGGCTTCGCCAAGGGGCTGAAGGCCTACCCCGGCATCCAGGTCCTCGCCCAGCAGCCGGCCGACTTCGACCGCACCAAGGGCCTCGACGTGATGTCGAACCTGCTCCAGGCCCACCCCGACGTCCAGGGCGTCATCGCCGCCAACGACGAGATGGCCCTCGGCGCGATCAAGGCGCTCGGCTCCAAGGCCGGCAAGTCGGTCTCCGTCGTCGGCTTCGACGGCACGCCCGACGGCCTGACCGCCGTAAAGCAGGGCACGCTGTACGCGTCCGTGGCGCAACAGCCGAGCCAACTCGGCAGGATTGCCGTGGACAACGCACTGCGCGCGGCTCAGGGCAAGAAGGTGGAGACGACGGTCAAGGTGCCCGTGAAGGTGGTCACCAAGGAGAACGTGGCCGGGTTCACCGGCTGACAACGACCGGATCAACGCTCCAAGTCACCACTGTGGGGAGTCAATTGATGTACGACTACGACCTCCTGGTCGTGGGATCGGCCAACGCCGACCTCGTGATCGGCGTCGAGCGGCGGCCGGCCGCCGGCGAGACGGTCCTCGGTTCCGACCTGGCCGTCCACCCCGGCGGCAAGGGCGCCAACCAGGCGGTCGCCGCCGCCCGGCTGGGAGCCCGTACGGTCCTGCTGGCCCGGGTCGGCGACGACGCGCACGGCCGGCTGCTGCTCGACTCGCAGCGGGCCGCCGGTGTCGACACGGTGGGCGTGCTGGTCGGCGGTGCGCCGACCGGGGTCGCGCTGATCACGGTGGACCCGTCCGGCGACAACAGCATCGTGGTGTCGCCGGGGGCCAACGCGAAGCTGTTCCCCGGCGACATCCAGGCCGCCGCGTGTCTCTTCCAGGCCGCGCGGGTGGTCTCCGTACAGCTGGAGATCCCGCTGGAGACGGTCGTGGAGGTCGTACGGAATCTGGCGGACGGCAGTCGCTTCGTGCTGAACCCGTCGCCGCCCCGGCCGCTGCCGTCCGAAGTCCTGGCGGCCTGCGACCCGTTGATCGTCAACGAGCACGAGGCGAAGGTGATCCTCGGGGACGCGTGTGTGAGCGAGCGGCCCGAGGACTGGGCGCGGATCCTGCTGGCGAAGGGGCCGCGTTCGGTGGTCGTGACGCTGGGCGCGGAGGGCGCGTTGGCGGCGTCCAAGGACGGCGTCACCCGGGTGCCGTCCGTGAAGGTCGACGCCGTGGACACGACGGGCGCGGGCGACGCGTTCACCGCGGCGCTGGCCTGGAAGCTGGGCACGGGTTCCGACCTCGCGGAGGCTGCGGCGTACGCGGCCCGGGTGGGGGCGGTGGCCGTCACCCGGAAGGGCGCCCAGGACTCCTTCCCCACGGCGGACGAGGTCGACGCGCTGTGAAGAAGGCAGGGATTCTCAACCGTCATCTCTCCGGCGCGCTGGCCGAGTTGGGGCACGGGGACGGGGTGCTGGTGTGCGACGCCGGGATGCCGATCCCCAAGGGTCCCCGGGTGGTGGACCTGGCGTTCCGGGCCGGGGTGCCGTCGTTCGCGGAGGTGCTGGACGGGCTGCTGGCCGAGCTGGTCGTGGAGGGCGCGACGGCGGCGAGCGAGGTGCGCGGCGCCAACCGTGCGGCCACGGCCCTGCTCGACGCGCGCTTCCCGGACGGCCTGGACCTCGTCTCGCACGAGCGGCTCAAGGAGCTGTCGGCGGACGCGCGGCTGATCGTACGGACGGGCGAGGCGCGGCCGTACGCGAATGTGCTGCTGCGGTGCGGGGTGTTCTTCTAGAAGTGTGACACTTCAGGCGAATGTGTAACACTTCCAAATTCGAGGGGGCCCGGTCCGTCGACCAAGCCCCCTCGGGTTTTCCCCTCCAACATCAGGACCCCCCACGAT